>CAZXDV010000023.1:0-18371 GCA_964639535.1 uncultured Enterobacteriaceae bacterium
CTTGTCATTGACTTTCATCAGCTTGCCGAGTTTGCCAAGGTCATACTTTTGCATGACCTGCACGAGCTCTTCCGCCGATTTAAGCATGGCGGGCTTCGTACTGGGCAAATCTTTATCTGCGAAACTGGAAAAATCCAGCTTTTTAGCCGGGGAAACTACTACCAACATATTCACACTCCACTTGTTGTAATACCTGGGTTTTAATACCTGGTCGTGCCTGAACACGTATTTATTCCCAGGTTTCTAAAAGAAAAAAGAAAAGGAAGCCGGTCTGTAAGCCGGGTTCTGTCAGTTAACTCGCGTTAACCGTGGTAATCATTCATCTGGGACTTACGTCACCGTAAATCTCTAGCGACCTACCCGAACTCAGTGCGGACCACACCGGCGAGTTCCTATTTGGTCTTGCTCCGAATGGGGTTTACCCTGCCACCATTGTTGCCAATAGCGCGGTGCGCTCTTACCGCACCTTTTCACCCTTACCCCTTTCGGGGCGGTATATTTTCTGCGGCACTTTCCGTCGGCTCGCGCCGCCCAGGCGTTACCTGGCATCCTGTCCTGCGGAGCCCGGACTTTCCTCTATCTAAAAAGACAGCGATTACCTGACCGACTTCCCAATACAGGAAAGTACTAAAATTATTGATTTTTTTCCATCACAAAACTGCACAGCGGCTGCCTTCGTGGTTGATTGATAAAAACAGGTTCACGGCTATTCGTCCTTTAACTCAAGCGCAAGGGCGTAGAGCCTGTTTTTCTTTTCTCCACTCAGTTCCACCGCGATTTTCACAGCTTCATTCAATCCCGTATGTCCCAGGAGGGTCTTCAACATGCGCCGTAAATCAGCCTCCTGCACCGAAACGGCCCCGCTATTTCCCTCGATACACACAACAAACTCGCCCCTGCATGAAGCCGTGTCAGACTTTAGCCAGGCAAGTATCTCTGTGCAGGACGCGGTCTTTATTGTTTCGTAAACCTTGCTCAACTCCCTCGCAACACACATTCTCCGTTCGCCACCCAGTGTCTCCACGCAATCTTCAACCATTGCGACGATACGATGTGGAGCTTCATACAGCACCAGCGTTCTTGTTTCATTTTCAAATTCCGCCAGTCTCTTTCTCCGGGCCTGCTGCTTTTCCGGCAGGAAGCCCTCAAAGATAAAGCGGTCGGTCGCAAGGCCGGAGGCCGATAAGGCCGTGATAAGCGCAGACGGTCCCGGGACCGGGACAACCCTGATGCCGGCTTCCCGGGCAAGACGCACGAGCTGGTAACCGGGATCGTTGATGAGCGGTGTTCCGGCGTCGGAAATGAGCGCGACATCAAGCCCCTCCCTCAACTTTTCAACCAGCCTGGATGCACTCCGCTCCTCGTTATGGTCATGGTAGCTCACCATTGGCGTCGTGATGGCACAGTGTGATAACAGCTTGCGACTGTGGCGGGTGTCCTCCGCAGCAACCAGGTCTGCATCGGCCAAAACCTGCCTGGCACGCTCGCTTAAATCGCCCAGGTTACCGATGGGCGTAGCGACAATAAACAATTCGCCATATTGATTTGACACGGGAAACTCCACTTGGTTAGGCTGGTCCAGGTGATAATTTTACTAGGTTCCTGTTCATGCGTGTAACGTTGTGTATCTTGCTTGTGGCCTTCATCTGCCAGGCCTGTGGCCCGACAACGAAGGTGGCCAGGCAAACCCCGGAAGATATAGAGGCAAGCGCCAGGCAACTTATCCTCACGGGTAATTATCTTGCCGCCGCAGATGAATATGCCAGGTTAGCTGAAATTTATCCGCAGCGGTCAGTCTATTTCCAGCTTAGAACTGCAGATAGCCTGCTGCTCTCAGGCGACTCGGTGCAGGCACGGGCCATCGTCACACAGGTCAACGCACAACTTCCCGAAGACATCGTATTCAGGAAGATATTGCTGGCAGACCTGGCGCTCGCACAGGGCGAAGCCAGTGCCGCCCTTGTGAGCCTGCAAAATACCAGCAACATAAACCTTTCCCCGCAGCTGTCGACGCGACTGTATGAAACCCGGGCCCGCGCCTACGAGGGTATTTTTAACTACATAAACGCCGCGCAGCAGAGAATACAGCTTGATTCACTGCTGCTTGACCCGGTCAAAAAGCGTGAAAACGCAGAACAAATCTGGAGCGACCTGAATAGCCTTACTAGCGAGGCGTTGGGGGAACTGAGAAACAGTAGCTCTGCCGAACTCGCGGCCTGGATTGAACTGGCACTTATTTACCAGACCATGCTTTTTAAACCCGGGCTGTTTGAACAATCCGTAAGCAGCTGGTCTGAGCAATACCCCGGGCACCTTGCCAACTCGGTGATCACGGGAAAAATATTGACCCAGGCCAGGAATACCATGCTGCAACCGGGTCACGTAGCGCTGCTGCTTCCACTGTCAGGTCAATACGAAAAAGCTGCGCATGCTATACGCGACGGCTTTCTCGCGGCGTGGTACCGTGAGGAAGATGATCGCCCCCAGGTCAGCATCTACGACGCCAACTCCCTCAATGTCGACAAGGTCTACCGGGATGCACTGGCCAATGGCGCAGAATTCGTGGTTGGTCCCCTGGAAAAGAATGCCATTGAATCACTGTTAAAGCAGGGCAACGTGAGTGTACCAACCCTGGCCCTGAATCACGTGGACGAAGAATTTAACGAGTACCTGCCGTCCAGGCAAAACCTGCACCAGGGCCTGCTGCAGTTTGGACTGGCCCCGGAAGACGAGGCTATGCAGGTAGCGGAAAAGGGCATTTTTGACGGCCATAACAGGGCCCTCGTGATTACCCCCGCGAATGACTGGGGCGTAAGGGTGGGTGAAGCATTTTCCAGCACCTGGACGAGTCTCGGGGGCACAGTGCTGGAATCTGTGAGCTACAAGCAGCGCTCTGGTGATTATGCCACCCCGGTCAAGCAAATGCTGAATCTCGACAGTAGCCAGCTTCGAGCATTAAAACTCCGGCAAAAACTTAATCGCGCGTTAAAGAGCGAGCTACGCTTGCGTGAAGATGCGGACATGATATTCATGGCGGCAGTACCCTTGTCAGCACGCCAGATCGTGCCTCAATTGCGTTTCTTCCAGGCAAGCCATATCCCGGTGTACGCTTCGTCTCACTCCCATAGTGGTGTCACTGACGCGCAGGCTGACAGTGACATGAACGGAATCATGTTTGTTGATATTCCGGCAATACTGAGCGAGGAAAATAAAACCTCAACTGTGAACTTGGACATCAACAGGAACTGGTCGGCAAGTAGTTCAAACTACAGGCGCCTGTATGCCATGGGCATCGATGCTTTTCGAATCATTCCCCATATAGGAAGACTGTCTCTTCAGCGTAATTCAGTTTACCAGGGCGAAACTGGTAAATTATCCATTGATGATAAAGGCCGAATAACTCGAAAGCTGATATGGGCCAGGATTGTTAATGGTCGTCCACGAACGCTTGATTACTAGCCGGTAATACGGCTTGCAAATCAGCACGACCCTGAAAGGCAGGACAGCAGAGGAACGGGCCCTTTCGTATTTAAAAAAGCATGGCCTTGCCCCGGTGCGCCGCAATTTTCGCTCCAGGCATGGAGAAATCGACCTCATCATGCTGGATTCTGACATACTCGTTTTCGTTGAGGTAAGGTCTCGCGATAATACCTCGATGCTTGATCCACTCGAGAGCATTGATGAAATAAAGATGTCAAAAATAATCTCCTGTAGCGAGTATTTCCTGCAAAAGGAAAAAAAGTGGTCAAATAGCTACTGTCGATTTGACGTAGTCACGATCTCCGGCTCGCAAAGCGAAGAAAAGATAGAGTGGATAAAAAATGCGTTTAATGCATAATCGAATTTTCTTTTGACAGGTAAAAACTGCAATTACCAATGGATTCAATTCAACGCGTAACCGACATCTTTAACGAAAGCATTGAACTGAAAACCGAGGCACGTGATCTTCTTGCCCCGCAAATTGCTGCTACGTCTGAGTTAATGACCGATTGCCTGCTGAGCGAGGGAAAAATACTGAGCTGTGGTAATGGCGGTTCAGCTGGAGATGCTCAGCACTTTTCCTCAGAGATGTTGAATCGATTTGAAATGGAGCGCCCCGGGCTGCCTGCTATTGCACTGACTACTGACTCTTCAACATTGACATCCATTGCAAATGATTACCAGTTTGCTGATATTTTTTCAAAACAGGTCAGGGCACTTGGACAGCCAGGTGATGTACTCCTGGCAATAAGTACAAGCGGAGAATCACATAATATTGTGCACGCCATTGATGCTGCACATGACCGGGACATGCGGGTAGTCGCCCTTACCGGCCGCGAGGGAGGGCAGGTATCCGATCTCATTCGCGAGGAAGACATCGAACTGCGCGTTCCCAGCTGGTCAACAGCGAGGATCCAGGAAATTCACTTAATTATTATCCATTCTATTTGCGACCTGATTGACCGAAGGTTGCTGGGACAGGAGGCTTGATTATGAGTAAATCATCATTGACCACGCTTGTGTTAATCCTGGTCTTGTTACAGGGCTGCGCCGCTGTCGTCGTCGGCGGTGCCGCGACCGGAGCAAAGGTTGCGCATGACAGGCGCACAACGGGCACGTTTATTGAAGATGAAGCAATTGAACTAAAAAGTCTCAAGGCAATATTTGATGACAAGGAACTCAACAAGCAGACGCACATAAACGTAACCAGTTTTAATACTATTGTTCTTCTCTCCGGCGAAGCGCCAACCGAAGAATTGAGGCAGCGTGTTGTGGATATTGTCACCAACGTTGACAAGGTGAGCCATGTTCATAATGAGATCGCCATAGCCGGTCCAAGCTCACTGATGTCTCGCAGTGGTGACACCCTGATCACAACGAAAGTAAAGACCAAGCTAATCGCGGAGAAAAACCTGGATGGAACCCATGTAAAGGTTGTCACTGAAAATGGTGTTGTCTACCTGATGGGCCTGGTTACCCGTGAAGATGGTGAGAAAGCTACGGAAATCGCCCGCCAAACAGGGGGCGTACAGAAAGTCGTCAAGCTGTTTCAATATATCCAGCGCAGCGAACCCGCGCCGGAAAACGAAGCCTCTTAAGCTTCTGCCCCGGAACCGGATAGCTTCCTCAGCACCCCCTGTTGAAGCTCAAGGTCTTCCTCGCTGAAACAGCAGGCGTAAATGTCGGGAATGTCCCCGCCGCATTCCAGCATGGTTGAAATAGCGATACTTGCCGCCTGCGATTTAGGGTAACCATAGATGCCGGTACTGATGGATGGAAATGCGATAGAGATGGTATCCAGCTGTCTTGCTACCCTGAGGCTTGTCTCGTAGCAACTGCGTAACAGCTCTGCCTCGTTTTGATTGCCACCTCTCCAGACCGGGCCAACCGTGCTGATTACCCACTTTGCCTTCAAATTGAATCCCGGGCTGTGCACCGACTGCCCCGTTTCACAACCGTTCAGGCTACGATTGTATTCCAGTAGTTCCGGACCCGCTGCCCGGTGAATAGCGCCATCGACACCACCTCCACCGAGTAACGAATTATTAGCGGCATTGACTATGGCGTCTACGTCAAGGGTTGTAATATCGGCCTGGACTACGTGGATCACAGGTGGGATTACTTAACGACCTTAAGTTCTGGTTTACCTTTCGAAGTACCGGGCTGCTCCTGTTCCTCGCTCTCGGGAAGTTCATCATCGTGTACTTCATCCGGAAATGCCATGCCCTCTCCATTTTCCTTTGCGTAAATCGCAATTACCGAAGAAATTGGCACGAGAATATTCTCTGCACGACCATCGAAGCGTGCGTTAAAGCTAAGGTAATCGTTGGCGATGCTGAGATCGCGTACCGCGGCTGGGTTTATATTGAGAACGATCCTGTCGTCTTCAACGTACTGGGACGGAACCTCGACTTCATCACTTTCAACACTGACCAGCACATGGGGCGTGAGATCGTTATCCAGTATCCACTCATACAGGGCACGAAGTAGATAGGGACGCGTGGGGGTCATCAACTATGGAACAGGAACTTTACAGGCGTAGTTCTTTTTCAGCATCCGACAGGCTGATCTTGAATGCTTCACGTTCAAACAGGCTTTCGGCGTAAGTATTCAGGATCTTGGCGGAAGACGGCAGCTTGACGCCGTAGAGTTCAAGTCGCCAGAGAAGCGGTGCCAGCAGGCAATCTATGAGGGTGTATTCATCAGACATGAAATAGGGTTTCTGCGCAAAGGCCGGGGCAATGGCAGTAAGGTTATCCTTCAGGCTCTTCTTTGCATTTGCTGCGACCGCTGCATCGTCACCTTCAATTTCATCAATCAGTGAATACAGGTCATTGATGACCCGGTACCGGAGCTGTCGATTACTGGCACGGCTTACCGGGTCAACGGGCATGAGTGGCGGATGAGGAAAGCGTTCATCCAGGTATTCCATGATTATCTGCGCGTCATACAACACAAGGTCACGATCCACCAGCGTCAGCAGGGAATTATACGGGTTTAAATCGTTCAACTCCTCGGGACGATCATCATCGCTTATATAATTAACTTCGACATTAATGTCCTTTTCCGCAAGCACAATACGTACGCTATGCCCAACTGGATTGACGTTGTCAGAATACAGCACCATAACCGAGCGTCGGTTGGCTACACTCACCATAAAGTTCCCCTATTTACTGATTACCAAGATTGTGTTGAGACAAATTGAGTCCAGCTCAATGAACGTCCTTCCAGTATTCCTTTTTAAGCAGGTAGACGACAGGCAGGAGTATCAGCGCCAGGTAAAAAATCACCCAGAAGCCGATCTTTTGTCGCTTGAGTTTTATCGGTTCCCCGAGGTAGTCCATGAAATTCACCAGGTCACGGACTGTCCTTGCATATTCTTCGGGAGTCATGCTTCCCTCGGTGTCCTGTTCAATACCGACTATTTCTTCAGTCACGCTACCATCAGCGTGTTCTGTTTCCTTGTAGACAGGTTTCATCCAGCCCTGTAACTCCCACAGCACGTGGGGCATACCAACGTCCTTGAAAGCGAGGTTGTTAACGCCAAAGGGGCGGGACGGGTCCCTGTAAAAAGTCATGAAATACGTATAAAGCCAGTCTACCCCACGTGACCTGGCAGTGACTGACAGGTCAGGCGGTACAGCTCCCCCGAAATAAACTTCGGCATCGGCAGCTGTCATGGCAATCGTCATGGTATCGCCAACCTTGTCAGTGCCGAACATCATGTTCTGTTTCAGCACGTCATCGCTAATGCCCAGGTCCGCTCCCATGCGGTTGTAACGCATGTAGGCTGCCGAGTGGCAGCTCAGGCAATAATTGACGAAGGTCTTCGCCCCCCTTTGCAGGGACGCGCGGTCTGACAGGTTGGTGTTGGCATGCATCAATTCAACACCACCGCCGCCGGCTGAAAACAGCGGGGCCGAGAATACAAAGCCCATGAGTAAGATTAGTAGTCGGCTCTTCATGATGTCACCCTTTCTGGTACAGGCTTGTCGTTATCATTACTGGTATAAAACGGCATAAGGATAAAGAACAGGAAGTAAACAACCGAGAAAAACCTTGCCATCCAGGTATAGGTTGGCGTAGCAACCTGCATACCCAGGTATCCCAGCGCCAGGAAGCTAACCGTGAACGCGGCCAGCCACATCTTGTACTTGGTCCCTCGATACCGTATTGATTTCACCGGGCTGCGATCCAGCCAGGGAAGCAGGAAGAAGATGTTTGTCGCAAGACCCATGGCAATAACACCACCCAGCTGGCTCGGTACGGCTCGCAAGATGGCGTAGTAGGGTGTGAAGTACCAGACCGGCGCTATATGCTCAGGCGTTTTAAGCGGATCAGCCGGGACAAAGTTTGCATGCTCGAGGAAATAACCACCCATCTCAGGTGCAAAAAACACCACCATGGAAAAGATGATGAGGAATACCACTGCACCCACAATATCCTTTAACGTGTAGTAAGGGTGAAAAGGAATTCCATCCAGCGGCACCCCGTTTTCATCCTTGTTCGCCTTTATCTCCACGCCGTCAGGGTTATTTGAACCGACTTCATGAAGTGCAATGATGTGCGCTCCAACAAGACCGCAAATCACCAGCGGAATGGCAATCACGTGAAAGGAGAAAAAGCGATTCAGGGTGACATCAGAAACGACGAAGTCGCCGCGTATAAATATCGACAGCTCTTCCCCGATAACCGGCAGGGAACTGAACAGGTTGATAATCACCTGCGCACCCCAGTAGGACATCTGTCCCCAGGGAAGAAGATAGCCGAAGAATGCCTCCGCCATCAGTGTCAGGTAGATAAGCATGCCAAATATCCACAGCAGCTCCCTTGGTTTCTTGTAGGAGCCGTATAGCAGCGCGCGGTACATGTGCAGGTAAACCACGACAAAAAAGAACGAGGCCCCGGTTGAATGCATGTACCTGACCAGCCAGCCCCAGTCCACGTCACGCATGATGTACTCAACTGAAGAAAACGCGGTGTCGGCCGCGGGCTTGAAATTCATGGTAAGCCAGATGCCGGTGACAATCTGGATTACCAGTACCAGCAGTGCCAGGGAACCAAAGAAATACCAGAAGTTAAAATTCTTGGGTGCGTAATACTTGCCGACGTGCTCATTCCACATCTTGGTGAGCGGGTAACGCGCATCACACCAATCGCGAAATCCAAACAGGGCGTTGACTATCTTGTCCATTAGCTTACCCCCGAATCTTCGCCGATTATCACGCGGGTATCACTGAGATACTGGTGTGGCGGCACAATCAGGTTCGTCGGTGCAGGCACGCCCTTGAAAACGCGCCCGGCAAGGTCAAAGCGGCTACCGTGACAGGGACAGAAAAAACCACCCTGCCAGTCTTCAGCAAGCCCGAAGGGTGCGCCCTCTCCTTCCAGCACCTTTTTCGGTGAGCATCCAAGATGAGTGCAATACCCAACCACGATCAGGTACTCCGGCTTGATAGAACGATGTTGATTCTTCGCGTACTTCGGCTGGTTTGCCACGTCGGACTCAGGATCACTGACTTCGCTATTCAAGCCCTCAATGGCGGCCAGGGCTTCGTCGTCCCGACGCAGGATCCACACGGGTTTACCCTGCCACTTTACGATTTTTACCTCACCCGGCTGAATGTCATCAATATCGACTTCAACCGGCGCACCAATAGCACGGGCGCGGGCACTGGGCGTGAACGTGGACACAAATGGTACGGCTGCAGCGATTACACCTACCCCACCTACAACTGTCGCTGAAGTTGTCAGGAAGCGTCGGCGATTCGAGTTAATTCCGTCGTCGCTCATTAGTCTTTCCTCAAATATCGAGTTTCTTGCAAAAAAATCCGCGGAAGTATAACACGACTCCAAATTTTTGGGGGCGCTTATCCTCCAAGATACTGAACTTAGTGAAGATTTTTAGGGTACTCGAGTAAAATGCAGGCAAGCATTGGCTACAAATTGCTAAACTAGCCGTTTCAGACGATGAAACCAGCCAAGGAATTCATGCTAAAAAACCAGCTTGGACAACTTCTTACCTTCATCCTGCAGTCCGTTGTTGTGGGGCTGGCACTGGCGTTTATCGTGGTTTTCCTGTTCCCTTCGCTGAACGGTAACGGCAGCAGCGATTCCGGCCCGCTGTTTGGCGGCAGAAGCAAGGAGGGACCGGTGTCCTATAGCGAGGCGGTGAACATGGCGGCACCGGCCGTGGTGAACGTTTACGCCAGCATGCTGCGGCAGGAAAAGCCTCACCCGCTGTTCCAGGATCCCCTTTTCAGGCGCTTTTTTGGTAATCCGAAGACAGAAACAAGGCGGGACAGCAGCCTGGGCTCCGGCGTCATAGTTGATGAGCAGGGGCACATTCTCACCAACGCACACGTGGTGCAGGGTGCAGATGAAATCATAATCACCCTGACCGATGGCCGACAGGCCTACGCCAGTATCGTAGGCATGGATGACGAAACCGACCTGGCCGTGTTGCAAATAAAGCTGGATAAATTGCCAACCCTGGCCATTGGCGACTCAAGCGGGCTCAGTGTCGGCGATGTCGTGCTAGCCATAGGTAATCCCTACGACATAGGCCAGACCGTAACCCAGGGTATCGTCTCTGCCACCGGGCGCAAGCGCCTCGGTATCACTACCTTTGAAGATTTTATCCAGACCGATGCAGATATTAACCCGGGAAATTCCGGCGGTGCCCTCATCACGGCCACTGGCAGGCTCATCGGTATCAACACCGAGATTATTTCAAACAGCGGCGGATCCCAGGGGATTGGCCTGGCGATTCCCATCCATCTTGCCATTGATGTCATGCGCCAGCTAATCGAACGCGGCCACGTGGTGCGCGGTTGGCTGGGAGTCAGTGCACAACCGGTTCCCATGGATATGGCCGAGGCTGCGGGCCTGGTACAGGGTGGAGTATTGATCGCTGCCACCGACCAGGGCGGGCCTGCGGATGCGGCAGGTATCGTACCCGGAGACATCCTGCTTGAGATCGACAACCAGCAGCTGGCGGGGCCGCAGCAGGCGATTAATCTCATCTCCCAGCTTCAACCGGGCAGCAATATCAATATTCGCCTGTTGCATGGCTGGCAGGAAAAAACAGTGGTAGCAACGGTATCGCAGCGACCGGCGTTTAAACGAAACTAGTAAGTAAAGGCGACAGGGTTCCCCGCCCTTTAGTGGGCACAAAGTAACAATGGGGGGCAAACTTCAGGGTCAAGAGATGGTACGTGGATAATATGCCATTCAAAAGGTTTACAACGGAATGGACCATTCACGACACCAGGAAGGGGACTTATTCCACCTGGCTTATTTTTTATTCCTCAATTCCGCGGAACGTGCGTGCGCAGTCAGGCCCTCACCCCTGGCCAGCACAGACGCCGCACTGGCAAGCGGCGCAGCGGATTCCTCGCTGCACATAATTACCGAGGAGCGTTTCTGGAAGTCGTACACACCCAGCGGTGAAAAAAACCGCGCAGTACGGGCAGTAGGTAACACGTGGTTTGGTCCGGCACAATAATCACCCAGGGCTTCGGCACTGAAATGACCAACGAAAATAGCGCCGGCGTGCCTGATCTGCGGCAGCATTTTCTCAGCATCCGTCAGCGCCAGTTCGAGATGCTCCGGTGCAACGTGGTTCACAACCTCTACGGCCTCGACCATGTCACTCACCAGGATGCTGCAACCATTGTTTTGCAATGATGCCTGTATCGTGTCGCGCCTCTCCATTTCCGGAAGCAGTTCGCCGATACTCCTGTTAACTTCTTCTACCAGGGCGGCGCTGTCAGTCACCAGGATCGCTCTCGCGTCTTCATCGTGTTCAGCCTGGGCAAAGAGATCCATGGCAAGCCAGTCAGGCCTGGCACCTGAATCTGCCACGATGAGTACTTCCGAGGGACCTGCAATCATGTCGATGCCGACAACGCCAAACACCTGTTTTTTCGCTTCTGCGACATAGCGATTTCCAGGCCCGACAATCTTGTCAACAGGGGGCACCAGCCCGGTACCGTAGGCAAGTGCTGCAACGGCCTGCGCACCGCCAATGCTGAAAACGCGGTCTACACCGGCGATTGCCGCCGCGGCAAGCACCAGCTCATTGGTTTCATCTTCCGGCGTGGGCACCACCATGATGACATTTTCAACCCCGGCAACCCTGGCCGGTACAGTGTTCATGAGTACCGAAGAGGGATAGGCAGCCTTACCGCCGGGTACATAAACCCCGACACTATCCAGCGCCGTCACCTGCTGACCAAGGCGGGTACCGTCCTGGTCCTGGTAACTCCATGACTCGATTAACTGTTTCTCGTGGTAGGTCCTGACCCTTTCTGCCGCGAACTCAAGCGCCTCGCGTGTTTCATCATCGATGGAAGCAAGTGCGGACTGCAGGGCTTGTGCCGGTATTTCCAGGTCATCAATACCGGCCTCGCGACGATCCAGTTTATTGGTGTACTCCAGCAGTGCCTCGTCACCACGGTTTCGAACGTCGGCAATAATCGCACCCACCAGCTCGTCCAGTTCACGATCGGCGTCAGGCGCCACAGCCAGGCGCTCATCCAGCCGCGACCAGAAGTCGGCCTCGCCAGAATCAATTGCATGCAGTTTGAAACCCATCGCCACGGTGGACACAGCTTACAGGGAGCTTGCCATGCGCGCGACAAGCGACTTGATGGCATCGTGTTTCATTTTCATGGACGCCTTGTTCACCACGAGACGTGAAGAGATGTCACAGATCTTTTCCATTTCCACCAGGCCGTTGGCCTTGAGTGTTTTCCCGGATTCGACCAGGTCCACGATGAGGTCAGACAGGCCAAGCACCGGGGCCAGTTCCATGGAGCCATAGAGCTTGATGATTTCGACCTGCTTGCCGAGAGAGGCAAAGTAGTCCCGTGTAGTATTTACGTACTTTGTCGCAATACGCGTGCGACCCTGGATAAGCGGTGTCTCGGCCGGGCCTGCAAGTGAAAGACGACAGCGACAGATACCCAGGTCCAGGGGTTCATACAGGCCGTCACCATCGTACTCCATCAGCACGTCTTTCCCGGCGATACCCATGTCCGCTGCACCGTATTCCACGTAGGTAGGCACATCGGTTGCACGAATAATGATCAGCTTTATATTCTCGTCATTTGTCGGAAATATCAGCTTTCGGGAGCTATTCGGATCTTCCACGGGCTCAATACCCATCTTTGCCAGCAGCGGCAGAGACTGGTCCAGGATACGACCCTTGGAGACGGCAATTGTGACCTTGTTATTCATTTATTCATTTCGTCCCTACAGGACAAGGAAAAAATGGCCATTTGAGGCCGGAAATTCAGGATAAACCGGAAAAACTCACAGGTCGGCGAGAATACAGCCTGAAGCAAAAATAGCAATACCAGTAATCTAAAACATTTGCATATTATTCTGCCACCTGCATGTTACAAGCAAGCAGACCGTCGAAGACCATGGACGGTCTTCGACGAGCCTACAGGGACGTACTCGTAGCGTGTCTGCGGATTGTGCATGCAGGTGGGAGGACTAACAGCACCACCAATAAGATAGTTCAGACTAGTGAGGCACCCGCCGAATACTGGCGCCGAGCTGCGACAGCTTTTCCTCTATCATCTCGTAGCCACGGTCAATATGGTAAATACGATCCACCTTGGTTTCGCCTTCAGCGACAAGGCCGGCCAGCACCAGGCTTGCCGAAGCACGTAAGTCTGTCGCCATCACCGGTGCCGAAGTAAGCCGTTCGACGCCAGTGGAAATTGCCGTGTTACCTTCAAGTTTTATCTCCGCGCCCATGCGATGCAGTTCCTGCACGTGCATAAAACGATTTTCAAAAACAGACTCGGTAATAATGCCACTACCCTCAGCGATACAGTTCATCGCGGTGAACTGTGCCTGCATGTCCGTGGGAAAACCCGGAAAGGGCGAAGTATGGATATCTACTGCCCGGGGTCGCCTGCCTTCCATGTCAAGCGTGATGCTGTTATCAGATGACTCAATGGAAGCGCCAGCTTCAGCCAGCTTTGCCAGCACGGAATCAAGATAGTCCGCCCTGGTGTTTTTTAGCTTTACCCTGCCCTGGGTCATGGCAGCGGCCACAAGGTAAGTGCCGGTTTCAATACGGTCGGGCATGATGTTGTGCGTGGTACCACGCAGTTCTTCCACGCCCTCGATGGTGACGCGGTCTGTGCCGGCACCTTCGATGCGTGCCCCCATGCTGTTAAGACAAATAGCGAGATCAACCACCTCCGGTTCGCGCGCGGCGTTTTCCAGCACTGTCACACCATCTGCCAGCACCGCCGCCATCATCAGGTTCTCTGTGCCGGTGACCGTGACGAGATCCAGGGCCAGGTGCGCACCCTTCAGGCGCTTCGTGCTCGCCTTGATATACCCGCCCTCTACACGGATATCTGCACCCATTGCCGCCAGCCCCTTGATATGAAGATCAACAGGTCGCGTACCGATGGCACAGCCACCTGGCAGGGATACTTCAGCGCGACCATAGCGGGAAAGGAGCGGACCCAGCACCAGGATCGACGCGCGCATGGTCCTGACCAGCTCATAGGGAGCAAACAGATCGGTAATCGACTGGTTATTGACCTCGATGTTCATACGCTCATCAAGGGTCAGTTCTGCCCCCATTCTACCCAGTAACTCCATGGTTGTTGTGATGTCATGAAGATGCGGAACGTTACCAATGGTGACGGGTTCCGTGGTCAGTAGCGTAGAGGCGAGGATGGGCAGGGCCGCATTCTTGGCGCCTGATACGGCGATCTCGCCTTCAAGGGCCTGGCCACCGCTGATCAACAGCTTATCCAATGGAAAATCCCCGGTCGAAGTAGCGTATTGAGTCTGCTTGATTAGTCATGGAACTTGCAGCTACAGCTAGACAACGCGAAGCTTTTTCTTCTCTTCCCACTCCTCGGGCGTGTAGGTCTGGATAGACAGGGCGTGAATGTCTGTGCCCATTTTCTCTCCCAGGGTGCCATACACGAGTTGATGTTGCTGCACCATGGATTTACCTGCGAATTCCTCGCTGACGATGAGGCCGGCGAAATGCGTACCATCGTCTCCTTCGATTTCGACATGACTGTTAGGCAGCCCGGCTTCAATGAGCTTCCTGATATCTTCACTCTGCATATTTCACTCCAGGGAATAATTTCCGGCCATTTTACGGGCCGGCTTAAAAAAGGGACTAGCTTAAATTATCGGCGACGTGGGTACCAGCCCACCCCATAAACGACATAGCCGCTGAAATCAGCGGCTATGGGCGTGGGAACAGGTAAAATTTAACTAGTTGGAAATTGCGCTGGCCAGCTTGCTGTTTTTCTCTTCGAGCTTACTCAGCAGGCTATCCAGGCCGTTGGCCTTGATCTCGGATGCAAATGAGCCACGGTAGGAACGGACAAGGCTGATGCCATCCACAGCAACATCGACCACTTTCCATTCGCCACCGCTAATGTGCATACGATAGTTTATCGGTATGCCGGTATCGCCGCCGGGTTGGGCAACCTCGGTTTTAACCGTAACAAGGTTGGATTTTGGATTCTTGAGGACCTCGTTGACCTTTACTTCCTCCTGCGAGTACTCAAGCAGGGCCTTGGCATAGGTCCTGACCAGCAGCGTACGAAACTGGTTAATAAATTCATCGCGCTGGGCCTCGGAGGCGCCTTTCCAGTTGGTTTTTCCCAGCACCCACTTGGACATGCTGGTGAAATCAAAATGTGGCAAAACCAGTTCCTGGATCAGTTCGTAGATTCGCTCAGGATGGGCTTCAAGCTGTTCCCGCTCTGCATCCAGGCGCTCCAGCACTCCACCCACCGTACTCTGCACCACCTGGTCCGGTTCCGCGGTAACTGCGCTGGCCCCGAAAGACATCAGCATCAATAAACTAAAGAGAATATTATTCAATACTGCCTTAGGCTTCATAAAACGACTCTCCGCTGCTAAATAATTATGACTAAACTGGTCCGTGCACTGCTTGTTATTTTTTAAAAGGTGCTGTTAGCGCCCCTTATTTTTACGACATCACCCCTGCAATTCCGCGGGGCAGTGTTGTAATTAAACCTCAGCCGATACCTTGTGTTGCGCAATTGTAATTGTATCCATCTGGCTGGGCCAGAGTTTATTCAGAATTATTACCCCGCTAAAACACCCCGGCACACACAACCATTCTTGATACTTGTATCTATCTATATGATAAATAGTGATTTTTCACAGGCAGACCATATCTCCACCTGTTTATTCGACAAGGAAGACTTAAAAGGGTTTCCAGATAAGTATCAATTTGGGTAATAAAGTCAGGACCAGCAACAGGGCAATAAACATTGCCAGGGCGATGAGGAGCCCAAAGTAGATTGTCGGAATGAAATTGGACATCACCATGATTGAAAAACCAACGATGATGGTAATGGCCGTATAGAAAACTGCCCGGCCAATATTGGCATGACAGTAGTGCATGGTTTTTATGTAATCACGATGCCTGGGGTACTCTTCCCTGAATCTATAGATGTAGTGAATACTGTTGTCCACGGCAATACCTATGGTCACCGCAGCGATGGTGATGGTCATCAGGTCGAGGGGTATGTTCATCAGCCCCATCAAGCCCAGGATTATGGCTGCCGCCAGCAGGTTTGGAATTATCCCGATAATTGCCAGGCTCACCGAGCGAAAAAGGACGACAAGCATCAGGGCAATCCCCAGCATCACCACGCCGAGGGTCATTATCTGTGAGCGGAACAGGCTCTGTAACATATTGTTGTAGAGCACCAGTACACCATTCACCTGGAAATCATCTTTTTCCAGGCCCAGCTGGTTCCGCAGGTCATCGTTAATCTTGATGAGCAGTTCATTTCGACGCAGGTCCGGCAGGGAATCCAGGATGCGCAGGTTGATCCTGGCTTCATTATTTTCAATGGAAATATAGGGGTCAATCATTGCCGACTTGAGCTCTACCGGTGCCCGCTTGTTGATTATGGCAAGCTCAAACGCATCAAAAGGATCGCCTTCGTTGAGATCTTCCGCCAGGCGTAGCAGCGACGCCAGGGAAAGCACCTTGCCCACCGCCGGCAGGCTATCAAGATAATCATGAACAGCCTTGATTCGGTTTACCTTGTAATCAGTAAACCAGGCATCACTGCTGGCACCTTCTTCTTCACCAAAGATATCCTCAAAATCATCGAAGTCACCGAATTCATCATCATCGTCGTCAAAAGTCTCTTCTTCGACACCAAATTCCTTTTCTTCGTAGAACTTGAGAATAATATCCAGCGGTGTCGTTCCACCCAGCTTGTCATCAATCAGTTTCAGCCCCTGGTAAATCTCGGTGCTGTCACTGAAGTAGTTGATAAAGCTGTTTTCCACCCGCAGTTTTGTCATGCCATATGCACTGACCACGGCCAGCAACAGCGAAAACACGAGCACCTTGCCACCATGGTGCTCGGTGAAATTGGCAAGCCCGCGCGTAAACGGGACCTCTGATTTCTGCGAGGCCGGTATCTTTGCCCGGTTCAGTAAAACCAGGATGGACGGAAACAGGGAAAAAGATGTCAGGAATGTCACGGCGAGGCCGATTGTCATCATCCAGCCAAAATCAATGACGGGCTTGATGCCACTAACAACAAGAGAAGCAAAGCCAATCATCGTAGTCAACGCCGTATACAGGCAGGGCAGGACCATCCTTTTACAGGTTTCGAGTACCAGTTGATGCTGTTCCCATTCCGGTTCATCACGACGTAACTGCCGATAGCGAACAATGAGATGCACGTTCATTGACATGGTCAAGATCAGCATCAGGGAAATAAAATTTGAGGAAATAACCGTGACCTTCCACCCGACCAGGCCCAGTAAACCCACCATGACAAGGCCGGCAAAAGTACAGCTCAGCAGGGGCAGGAGTACGAACCTGGCCTGCCGGAATATAGAGGTAAGCATCAGGACAAGGAAAACAAATACGCCGATACCAAACACCAGCAGGTCATTCTTGATGAAGGTGATCATGTCGTCAGAGATCATGGGTAATCCACCCAGGTAGAGCTCACCGTGTGACCTGTACTTTTCAATAATGGCCCTGACATTGACAATGTTTTCGTGGTTCTTGCGGTCCTGCTCTGCCTTGACCCGGTTATAGCGTGCAAGCACATCAGCAAGTTCCGCCTGTCCCTCGGCACTGAGCCCTTCGCGGTCCCGCTTTATCAGGAGCCGGTTTTTCTGCTTCTGCAGGGAGGAATATTCTTCGTTGAGCTTGAGGTTCAACATCAGTGCGGTTGTTCCCGCATCAGCGCTGAGAATCAGATCCCTGAACACGGGGCTCGACAGCAACTCATCGCGGGCCAATTGCCGATCGACGCTTTCATCTTCAAGGGTGCGGAAATTCTTCGCTACCTCGGACAGCTTGCCGCCAACAATCTTGACCAGGGGAACGTCCAGTATGGAAACAACTGATTCAATCAGTTCCAGTTCGGACAGCTCATCTCGTAATAACTTAATCTGCGTAAGCGACGCCTCGCTAAACAGGTCTTCATTGGGTGTGAAGGTAACAAACATGAAGTCACGGGTTTCATACCTGTCACTGACTTCCCTGAAAATACGAAGATCTTCGTCACTCTCGAGAAGAAGGGAATCTGAGGATGCATCCAGCTTGAAATCAGTCACAAAGAAAGCAAATGAGGTAAAAATGCACAGCAGCAGCAACAGTACAAGCTGCGGCTTTTTCAGCACCAGTGCATCGTAGGCACCTGCGATCATGGAAGACATAATTAACTGGAAATAGGCTTTATAAAGAGATACGTTTTTCGTCGGACACCAAACAGTCTGCGCTCAATTTTCCGTGACAGAATACAAGTCGTCAACCTCAGCCGGGCTGAAATTATTCAGCCTGCAGCTACATGCGTGTTTATGGCGATATTAGCGCTGCA
>CAZXDV010000023.1:18471-21053 GCA_964639535.1 uncultured Enterobacteriaceae bacterium
CTGAAATTATTCAGCCTGCAGCTACATGCGTGTTTATGGCGATATTAGCGCTGCATTGTGCCAACCTGGGTAAAAGCGCTCAGCTGAGTGCAAGGCGAGATAATATCGAACGAGAAAGCGGAGTTTATAAGCAATAAATGAGCATTTCGAGGCGGATATTAGCGCTGCATTGTGCCAGCTGAGCGCTTTTAATGCTTGTCCTGTAGTAGTTCGATCTTATAACCATCAGGATCTTCAACAAAAGCAATCACCGTCGTGCCACCCGCCATGGGGCCCGCTTCCCGCACGATATTACCTCCGGCTTCCCGTATCCTGTCACAGGCCTGGTAAACATCATCGACGCCAATAGCAATATGTCCATAGGCGTTACCAAGATCGTACTCTGATTGTCCCCAGTTCCAGGTCAGCTCGATAACCGTTGAATCTGATTCATCGCCGTAGCCAACAAAGGCAAGGGTAAACTCACCTTCAGGAAACTCATGTTCCCTGAGCAATTTCATACCCAGTACATCACAATAAAACTTTTTTGAGCGCTCTAGTTCACCCACGCGGAGCATGGTATGTAATAAACGCATGACAGCATTACCTCCGTTTTACATTATCAGGTACAGGTGATTTTCAATTATCACCAGCCTGGCGGTGTCTTTTCCAGTTTAATATCAAAGTACCGGGCCAGGGCATCAATATACTCTTCATTACTGCCCAGTTCTCGCTCTTCGACCGTGGAATCCTCGATTATTTCCAGGTTCCTGCCTACCAGGTTCACCCTGCCGCGGGGCCGGGCGATGGTCAGCAGGCGATTCTGGGTAAAAATCGCCGTGGGAGATTCCTGGTTCCAGTTGCATAGCTCGGTAAACTCGGGCAGCGCCCTGGCCGTACGGCTAAAGGTGAAGCGGGGCTTCCAGTCCTCACCGGGCGGCCTGTATTCCAGCGCCAGGCGATCTTTATGCGGAGCCAGCCGATAATCAATTCCTTCCCAGTTGACCACGTCTTTGCTTTCCAGTGCCATCGGCTGCAGGCAGGATTGACCGTTACCAACGTCAACCATGTAGTCTGTCCCATCAATACGGACCAGCAGGGCCATGTGTTCAAAATCCATCCCCCGGCTGGTATCGAGTTGCATGGCGGCGGCAAGGTAGCAGACCTCGTAGCCAAGGGCTGTAAGCAAATCATGGAAAAGTGTGTTGCACTCGTAACAAAAACCGCCGCGGCGCTCATCGACAATCTTGCGATAAATCTTTTCCCCGGACAGCTCTATGCGCCTGCCAAGATGAATATCAAGATTTTCAAAGGGTACATGCTGCACAAAAGCCAGCTGCAGCGCAGCCAGCGCATCAAGCGAAACTTCCGCTACAGCCTCGCAATTAATCCTTTCCAGGCAACGCTCAAGGTTCATGTTGGTTTGCATCTCAGCCAAGACTGATCCTGCCGTCGATAATGTTGGCAATGGTTTGCGGGTAAAGCCTGTGCTCCAGCTGCAGCACCCGCTCGGCCAGGGACTGGGCCGTGTCTCCCTGCAGTACCGGTACTTTTTCCTGGGCAAGGATTGCGCCCTGGTCATACTCCTCGTTGACCAGGTGAATTGTGACACCGGATTCCGTATCGCCAGATTCAATTACCGCCTCGTGTACACGCATACCGTACATCCCCTGTCCACCGTATTTGGGTAGCAGGCAGGGATGAATATTGAGGATCCTGTTACTGAAAGCGGACAGGGTCCGTGGTCCTATTCGTTTCATGTAACCGGCAAGTACCACCAGTTCGACTTCGTATTCACCCAGTGTCCCGGCAATTGCCCTGTCTGCGTTCTCCTCGCCTCCCTCGCTGGCGCTACTGATGTGCCGTGCCGCGATACCTTCCGCTGCGGCACGTTGCAACGCGCCAGAATCAGCGTTGTTACTTATTATCACCACGGGACTCGCGGCAAGGGTGCCAGCCTTGCAGGCATCAATAATTGACTGCATGTTGCTGCCCCTGTGCGAGGCAAGAAAGCCCAGGTTCATGTGAGTATTATGTCAGTGTGAATCCCAATCTTAGCAATTTATCTGCGAGTTCTGGGGATTCATTTTCAAGTTCAATCTCCATTGAGGAGAATTCCCGCCTGGGTGGATAGTTATTGCGTAAGTCCATGAAATAGTCAGCCCTGTTTACCACCGGGTCTTCCAGCATCCTTCTCATCGCAGCTGCGTCACTTCGAACGTCGTAACTGGCAAGAACCGCAAGGGAAAACACGTCCATTTCATCTTTAATATCCTTCGCCTGCACCCGCAGCGCTCGGCGCCGGGGGAGTACTTCGTCATCGGCACCGGCTGCCACATCGTGTTGCAGGAAATTACATACATCCTGGAACACTTTCCTGGTTGCAGCCAGCTTGCCGTCAAGACTGTAGCCGGCGATATGGGGAGTCGCAATATCAGACAGCTTAACCAGCTCTTCATCAACGAGGGGTTCGTTTTGCCACACATCAGTAACAAGCATCGAGTCCTGGCACCTGCGTTTGAACAACTTGAGAGCTGCTTCATCGACTACCCCTCCACGGCAGGTGTTTACCAGCACTACTTTCTCGCTGACAGCGGATAAAA
>CAZXDV010000024.1:0-16630 GCA_964639535.1 uncultured Enterobacteriaceae bacterium
CGACCGGTCTCGACGATGGTCATCTCGTAAAAACCAAACAGGTTTCTCTTGATTTCCACCTGCGGACTTTCCAGGGTAATGGAGTACTTGTTGTTATGCCGCTGCTGCCAGACTTCGCCGTTATCCAGGCGAAAAACGGTCTTGCCCCACCATCCCTTGAAGGTCCCCTTGATCCTTCTCTTCACACCAGTCTGCTGTATTTCCCTGATTTTCTTATCTTTTTTAACAAGCTGTTCAGATTCGTGGGCAAGAAAATTGAGGAACCAGCGATCCAGCTGGCGCAGTTCCTCGTCGCTCAGCTGGTCAAGGCCGGCGGCATTGAACTGGCCCTGGCTCATCATTTGCCTGAGTCCTTTCCAGCTGTTTGCCTTGTCGTCCTTTGCCTGCACACCGGGAACCAGCAGCAGGAATATCGAAAATACGAGGGATATCGATAATTTGGTCTTTAACATCGGATGATCTCCAGTAACTTCTAATGCAGTCTTGATTCGTAGGATTCCACCAGTTCACCCAGTTCTGATCGCAGTGGTGTTAACCAGTTTTCGTAGTTACGCCAGTGATCGAGTCCATCCCGGTATATGGGTGTCCTCACCTGTTCCGAACTCGCCGTGCTGACCGCGCGCTGGTTATTATAAAACTCGAGACACTGTTCTTCGAAGTCGAGGCCACAGTATTTTAGCAGGGCACGCACTTCCTTTTCCGTCTCTTCCACCAGCTTTTCATACATGATGCGATGAATGCGGCCTGGAAGCACTTCGTCGAAATGCGCCATGAGCGTCACGTAGTCCCGGTAGTATCGTGCTATGTCCTCAAGACGATAGGCGAAATTCTGTCCGGTGGAGAAATGTTCCTTGAAAATGGAAAAACCGCAGGCCATGGGGTGACGGCGAACATCAATAATTCGAGCATTGGGAAGAACCAGGTGAATCAGGCCAATGTGCTCGCAGTTGTTGGGTAACTTGTCGATAAAGCAGGGCCTGTCCAGCTGTCGTTGCTCCCTGGTCTGCCGAATGTAACTCTCACCCATTTCCCTGAGTGCACTGACTTCCACTTCTGAAAGCGCCTCGGGGTAGCCGAGACCACCATTTGATGTGCTCCAGTTATTCAGAAACCCAGCGATACCCGGTATATCGATTAACTCCATGGTGCCTTCTACCTGTGAATGACTGGCCAGGATCTGTTCCACCAGGGTAGAACCGGAACGGGGTAAGCCCACTATAAAAATCGGATCCCTGGCCTCAAAGCCTTGTCCCGAGAGCTCTTCCAGCCGCTCCGCGCTGAAATACTGCAGCGATCTTGATACATGATTAGACATGCTCGAAGAATCATAGGGAAAGTTTTCCACGCGTAAACGGTTTCCTGCTTCATAGCAGCGAAACGACTCTTCAAATTGCCCGCTGTTTTCCAGGGCACGGGCAGTGGCAAACTGGATATTAACCCTGTCAGTCACAGCCAGTTCCTGGTCACCCATGCGCTGCAGGGCCCGCAACTCGTCTTCCTCGAACTGGAAATTCTTCAGGTTGGCAAGACTCCACCACGGCTCTCCGTATTGCGGGGCCTGGCTTATCGCCCTGCGGTAGGCATCAATGGCATCGTCACGTCGCCCTACCGTTTTCAACACGTGCCCAAGGCTTGTCCAGATGGCCGGTTCATTGGGCTGCTTTTCAAGAATGCCCTGGCACAGTTCAATCGCCGGCTGGTACTGGCGCAGGCGCACGTGAACTGCGACAGCAAGCTTTTTTGCATCAAGGTTATGCGGATCTGCCTCGAGTAGCTTGTTTATTTCAGTAAGCGCGGCAGCGGCCCTGTTTTTACGTAACAGGACCACGGCATAGTTGTGACGCGCACGGCCGTAGCCTGGCGCCAGTGCCAGGCATTCGCGAAAGTAGGCTTCTGCCTCGTTGATTCTTCCAGCACCTTCCGCCAATTCTGCGAGTATGCATATTGCGACCACATCGCTCCCCTGCTGTTTCAGGTAAGTGCGCAGGAAGTTCTCTGCCTCCTGGTAGTGCCCCTGCGCAATGGCTGTCTTTACCTGCTGCAAATGTGGTGAGCTTTCAGCGTGAACAACGTAGTGTGAAAATGCTTCGTGGGCGGCCTGCTGCCTGTTGGCACTGGTCAGCAGATCGGCAAGGGCCAACCAGGCATCGGCAAAATCAGGCTTGATTTCTATTGCACGTCGAAGTGTATGCTCCGCCGCTTCGGTGCGCTTGTCTTCCACCTGAGCGAGGCCGAGCTGTAGATGCACCAGTGGCGCATCGGGACACTTGTCGGCCAACTCCTGTAACACCTCCGTCGCTTCAGCAAAGCGGGACTGCAGGCGCCGGGCAATACCAAGAAATAGCATGGCCATTTGCTGGCCGGGGACTTCCTCCAGTAACGCTATCGCTTCCGCCTCGGCATTGGCAGGCTGGCTTGATAATAGCGCCTCGATACTCGAAAGCCGCGCCTCGATATTTTCAGGAATGGAATTTGAAGATTGCAAAACAGTATCTTCCGTCAACAAGTGCGCAAAGTGTGCCCCTCCTCGATCCAATGATCAATCGGAATCTGGAGAAAATGATCAGCCGACGGGCCCTGCCTTTTCTGCCTGCACAACCCACGCCGATGGTTGTGCCTGTGCGCCAAAATCCAGGGTCGCTTCACGGGTATTGGACATGCCAAGCTGCTCCAGCTTACTTAATAGCTCCCTGAGTGCAAATTCATCCAGTGCAGCCTCAAGCATGGAAGACATACGTCCTGCGTAGGTCTGAAGTTCACCCTGCATCACCTCGACCCACTCAAGCAACTCATCCGCCCGGTATGACCTGAGTCGCGAATACATGTGCCCGATATCCTGGTAAATCCTGAAAAGGGTACCCGAGGCTACCGCTTTTCCGCGACTGGCAAACACCTGCTCAGCTGCTGCTACCGCCGCTGCGAACTGCCTGTCACAGGACTGCACCTGCGCCTTCGTTGTCATTCCCGCATCCACCACGACAAGCTGGAACAGCCGGGCAAAATGTTCAAGTATCCTGGAATGCCTGAATGACTCTATTGCCTGCAGGTTGACTTGACACTCCCTGTAAATCGCCCCGTTTTCAAGGTGAAGGACGGCGCTAAAGCGGCCTCCCGGTCTGAGTACACGAACAGCCTCGGGAAAACCCTCTTTACCGGCATATTCAATCCCAAACTGGCTGGTCACGATATCAAAAGTATTGTCAGCAAACGGCATTTGATTGACGGGTGCGGCAATTCCACAAAGCGTGCTGTCACGCCGCAGCATTTCCCTGATTGCAGCGTGGGAATCATCAAGTCCATAAATGCTGGCGGCTACGGGCAGCTGTCGGCTGCAGGAAAGTGCAAACCTTGGCACTGCACCATTGCCACAGGCAACATCAAGCACGGAACACGGCGTGTTAAAGGAGGCAATTTGTGTTTTAAAAAATTGCAGCCAGAACTTCTCCAGTGCATCGTCCTGTGGTCCTCCATCCAGGTGAGCGGCAGAGGACTCGGCATTTCGCCAGTAGGCATCCCAGTCGACATTGTCCATGATGATCAAGCGTTATCGGGGTCTCACCTTGTGCGGCTAATAAGAAAGACTGGCCTGGCTACGCAACTGTGAGCCAGTCAGGAATTGCTGTCGTTGAGGCGGTCCATTTTTCTTCGGTAACGGGCCTGCTGCGCATGATTGGAACTCAGTTCCAGGGCCTTGTTGAAATGGGTGTAGGCTTCCTGGCTACTTCCGGTTCGCTCAAGAATCGCACCTTTTAAAAAGAAAAATCGATGTTCCTTGTCGTATCGGCTGATCGCATCTTCAACATGCGCAAGGGCACTATCATAATCTCGCTGTATAAATGCCTTTTGCGCGATGTTGTAAAGGAAGTAGGGATTTTCCATGCGGTAGGCTTCCGCTTTCTCTTCGTAATAAAGAGCGAGCTCGATTTTTCCGGTGTCGCGGTAAAGCCGGGCCACGTTGCTCATTGCAACCAGGTCATCCTCGTTACTATCAATCGCTGCAATGTAAGACAACTCGGCTGCCTCCCGGTTGCCGGCGCGCCGGTAAAGTGAACCGAGGTTATTCCACAAAAAAGACACCCCTGGTTCAATTTCTATCGCCTTGACCATGTAACGCAAGGCCTCGGGGTAGTCGCTGGCTATGAGAAAACCCATGGCCTTGTTGTTGTAGTGTTGCGCCAGGGCGAGGCTATCGTCAATATTCCTTTGCTCGTAGTGCTGCTCATATTCCTCTGAATTAAGATCGATGACATGCCTGAAACGCTGCTGCCGGGTTACCATGGCATTGATATGCTTGTTCAGCACCAACGTGTTATTGCTGCGCATGTCCCAGATTGGCGGCACATCCACTTCATTATATTGAGCATCCATGTCAACGTAACGTGCCATGGCAATAAAAAGGTTGGTAAAGGAAAGACAGTTAGCCCGTCCGTGCTCAAATACTTCTTCGGCGGTATAGGTAGCGTGGGCATCGTAACTCAGCGCCAGTCCCGAGCTACCGATCAGGGCGCTGACCAGTGCCGTTACGCGGTCCCTGCCCTCGTAGCCGTCAACGGCATGCTCGGCATACCGGCGCATCTCGGGATTTAAATAAAGGATGCGTTCTTCAGGAAGCTCCTGCCAGTCAATTTCAACGCCATCGAGGGCGCGACCGCTGAGTAACCAGTCAACCTGCTCATGGGTCAGGGAAGTGATATTCCCGGTGGTGGCACAGCCACCCAGGAGCAAAATTCCAAGCAGGAGATAAACCAGTCTAATCATGATACTGACCTTTTCGTTATGTATTGCCCGGCACGATCGAAAGACAACCATACATTGATATTAGCCCAAATAAACGTATTCAGCGATGGAATTCGTCCTGTACGCGATAAAGCACAGTTTCTCGACCCTTCTCCCCCGACTGGCTCCACATTGCAGGGAGAAAAGGTATCATGGAACAATTGTGGATAATCTCATTAGCGCGGTAAGCGTCATCCCAGGAGGAGATATGCATCGAATATCATTGAGAATTCTTACCATTATTGCACTGCTACCCGGACTTTTTGCCTGCCAGACAAACCCTGTTGTCATGCCCGAAACAGAAAAGGCCATGCGAATGTTCAAGCCGGCTTTTCCCAGCACCTACACCGCGATACCCCATGATGCGGTGATCATCAGGAATGTCACCGTGCTGACCGGCACCGGGGAACAGCTGAATAATTCTGCTATTTTGCTGGAGAACGGCCTGGTCGCGGAAATAGGTGATGATGTACAGCCCCGCCCTGGTGCGAAGGAAATAGACGGTACCGGCAAATGGTTAACACCCGGACTGATTGACGTACATTCACACCTGGGTGTGTACCCGGTACCCGAACACGAGGCCGCCCAGGATGGCAATGAGGTCACCTCCCCAAACACGGCACAGGTCTGGGCCGAACATTCTATTTATACACAGGACCCGCAGTTTACCCTGGCGCTTGCCGGCGGTATTACAGCGCTGCAGATACTCCCGGGTTCAGCAAACCTGTTTGGCGGACGCGGGGTGACGCTGAAAAACGTGCCGTCCCGCACCATGCAGGGTATGAAATTCCCGGGCGCTCCCCATAGCCTGAAAATGGCCTGCGGGGAGAACCCAAAACGCGTATACGGGGAAAGAAAACAGGCGCCTGCTTCGCGCATGGCAAACGTGGCCGGCTACCGTGCAGCATGGATCAAGGCTACGGAGTACATGCAAAAACAGGACAAGTACCGGGAAAAGCTGGCCGGCGGTGAAGAGGCAGAACCGCCCACTCGCGATCTGCAAATGGAAACACTGGCCGAAGTACTGAGGGGTAATATCCTCGTGCATAACCACTGTTACCGTGCAGAGGAGATGGTGGTCATGCTGGATATTGCCCGGGAATTTGGTTACCGGGTTACTGCGTTTCATCATGCCATCGAGGCCTACAAGATAGCCGACGTGCTGGCCCGGAATAATGTCTGCGCGGCCATGTGGCCGGAGTGGTGGGGATTCAAGCATGAAGCCTACGACATGGTAGAAGAAAATGTCGCAATGGTAGATCACGCCAATGCCTGCGCGATTGTTCATACAGACGACGCAATCACCATACAGCACCTGAACCAGGAAGCGGCCAAGGTGATGGCCTCGGGCAGAAAGGCCGGTTACCCGGTAAGCCGGGCCCAGGCAATAAAGTGGATCACATTGAATCCGGCGCTTTCGCTGGGAATTGCTGACAGGACAGGCAGCCTTGAGGTAGGAAAAATGGCCGACGTTGTACTGTGGGATGGCGATCCTTTCAGCATATTCAGCAAGGCAGAACAGGTCTACATTGATGGTGCACTCATGTATGACCGTAACGATCCGAGCTACCAGCCAGTGCTGGATTTCGACCTCGGTATTACTGACCCCGAAGGTGAAAGACTATGATTATCGTAAAACGATTAGTACCGCTTTGCCTGCTGCTATGTTTTCTCTCCCAGGTAAACGCAGCCCAGCTACTTATTGAAAACGCCCATGTCTACACCGGCACCGGTGAGAAATCACGGGAAAACACCGACATTCTTGTTGTCGATGGCGTTATCAGCAAGCTGGGACAGGGCCTCGCTGAAAACTTTGATGGCAAGGTTATCAATGCAAAAGGCAAATCGGTGACACCCGGCCTAACCAACGCCTATACTCACCTTGGCCTGGTTGAGATATCCGCGGTCAGTCATTCCAGGGATACTAGCACCGAGGACAACTTGCTGGGCCCGTCATTCCAGGTTGCCAGCGCAGTCAACCCCGCGGCAACTGCGATACCACATAACCGCATCAACGGTTTAATCCATTCCATTGTCGCGCCCGCAAGCGGTCACCAGCTTTTCGCTGGCCAGGCCGCCGCGATCCGCCTTGCGGGAGATGGAACAACCCTCATCAATCCCAGTGTGGCCATGTTTGCTCACTATGACAGCAAGGGCAGTAAGCTCAGCGGCGGGTCGCGAGCCGCAACCCATGGACGACTCAAGCTCTCGCTGGATGATGCAATTGATTATGGCAAAAATCGTAACAGGGCTCGCGCGGGAGACTGGCGTGAGTTTTTCATGCCGCTGAATGACCTGGAAGCATTACAGCCAGTTGTGTCTGGCAAGCAGCTTCTTGCCGTCATCGTCCACCGGGAAAGTGATATTCGTAACCTGCTGGAACTTAAAGAAAGCTACGGCCTTAACCTGGTGCTGGTAGGAGCTACTGAAGCGTGGCGCCTGGCTGACGACATCGCCAGGGCAAAGGTACCCGTCATCATGGACCCTATGGCAAATCTGCCGCTTGATTTTGACCAGCTTTCAGCGCGGCTTGATGCAGCCTCCATACTTCACCGTTCCGGTGTAAAAATGCTTTTCACCGGTGTCGCCTGGCGCAATACACACTCTGCCCACCTGGTGCGCCAGGCCGCGGGAAATGCAGCTGCCCGGGGTTTGCCGGTTGATGAAGCGATACGGGCAATGACACTGAACCCGGCAGAGGTGTTTGGCTTTGCAGACAAGTTCGGCAGCATCGAGGAAGGCAAAATTGCCGACCTGGTGATCTGGGATGGCCATCCGCTGGAGTTACTCACACGTGCTGACCAGGTTCTTATCAATGGCAAGGTGATACCGATGGTATCCCGATCAACACGTCTCAGGGACCGCTACCGCGAGCTGGATACGAAATACCCGCACGCCTACAGGAAATAGATAATTTCCTGCGCCGCAGGGTTAGCCAGGATTGAGAAGTGCTACAGGGAATGTACCGTTTACGAAGCCAGGGATGCCGTTTATTCGACCAGGGTACTACAGGCGGTCTTCAAAAACGTTGACGTCAGCTGTCTTCCTTATATCTTTTACCAGCTGTTGCCAGGTCGTGCCGGCTTTCAGGCGTAAAAGCTGATTCCGCACGTTGGCCACGTCGGCGTCATTGAAGGTAGCGGGATCCGGATCGTTTACACCTGTCAGGATGACCAGTGCATAGTCCCCTGAACCAAGGCTGCTTCCACCAAAAATAGACTCGCCATCGGCAGGTCGACCCAGCCTGAATGCGGTTCGAACCACGGCGCGGTTAATACCGGTATTGTCTCGCTTTATCGCCGTGGAAGGTGTCCATACTACATTGTATTCTTCAGCCAATGCCTCGGCGTCGGACCCGGCCTTTAATTTTTCTAGAATGGCCTCACCTTTTTCACTGACCTGCTGGCTCGCCTGTTCGTACTTGATCCTTGTGACGATGCGCTCGCTAACCTGGTCAAGGGGAAGTGGTTTCGCTGACACGTGTTCAAGCACGCGAAGTACGACCACACGATTATCACCTACTTCCAGTAACTCACTGTTGTTTCCGTTAAGCACTTCGTCTGAAAAAGCGGCAGATTTTATGCGGTTATGGGACAGCAGGGGATCGTCCGTGCTTTCGCGACTGATAAAGTCGCTTTCCTGTACCACCAGCCCCAGCTCCTCTGCAGGTACGTCGAGACTATCCGGGTGTTCGTAGGCAAGGTTGGCGAGCTGGTCGTTCAGCTCGAAGTATTCGTTTTCAGCCGCGGACAGGCGCCAGGCTTCTTCTACAGCTTCTCGAACATTGTCCAGGGTGTTTTTTACCCCACCCTTGATCTTGTCGACCCTGATCACGTCGACGCTCTTGGACGTGGCAATAGGTGCACTTATCTCACCTTCATCCAGGGAAAACATGACCTCGTCCACCTCGGCCGGCATGATTCCACGGGTCAAAAATCCCAGTTCACTCATCTCGATGCTGAACTTGGGGTCATCGCTGTGGTTCTCGGATAATTCATCAAAGCTCATCCCGCCCTTTAGCAGGTCGATGAGTTCCTGGGCCCTGGCTGACGCTTCTTCAATGTCACCGGGAGACTGTTCTTCCGGTAAAGCGATAGTGATATGGCGTACCTGGCGCTGATCTTCTACATCGTAATCGGCGCGGTTATCCTCGTAGTAGGCCTGCAGTGCTTCTTCATCCAGCTCAAGTCCCGTGGCAATTTTCTGCAAGGCAAGATCAATATAGGCAATCTTTACTTTCTCGGGATCCATGTAGTCCTGGATATTACGCTGGTAAAAGTCGGAAATTTCCTCTTCGCTGACTTCAATTTCTTCCTTGAGCTCGTTAGAGGAGATTATCGTGTAACTGAAATCGCGGCTCTGGTTTCTCATGGCTACGATCAGCTGAACTTCCTCATCTGTAACAATGATACTTTCGGCCAGTGACGCCTGCAGTTGTTCCGCTTTCATGTCCTCCTGCAGTTCGTTTTCAAAAGCGACGGGGGTTAATCCAACCTGGGAAACGGCCCTCTCGTAGAGAAAATTATCAAAACCTCTTTCCCCCTGGAAGGCAGGCAGCTCATTAATCACGCTGCGTACCTGGGCAGCGCTAACCCTTAAATTCAGTGAGTCATTGACCTGGGCTACAAGCTCCCTTTCGATAAGTGAGTCAATGGTTTGTTTTTTCACCAGCTCGTCATCGAGAGTACCACCATCGTCTCCCAGGGCTTCCTGCCACTGGCGACGTACACCCTGGTAAATCCGCTGATACTCACGCAGGTCAATTTCTGCATCATTGACGGTAATTGCGACTACTTCGCCGCTCTGGTCAAAATAAAAACTGACGCCCCAAAATGCGAAGGTGATAATAAGGAGCGTGACAATAGTGAGGGCAATCAGACCAGAGGTCTTTTCTCTAATGAATTGGAGCATAGAACTTCACTAAGTAAATTGAATTAACCATTGCCGCATACTGGTCATTAACGCGCTAGCGGCATTCCAAACATCCATTTTAACCATAGCTACCGCGCATCATGCGGTGTCCACCTGTAAATCGTCGCTTCGGACCTCCTGTCCTCCCGCGACATACGGTCCATCCGTGGACGTAAAAAAGGGCGTGTTAAACACGCCCCGCATTTTAATGGCGGAGTGGACGGGACTCGAACCCGCGACCCCCGGCGTGACAGGCCGGTATTCTAACCAACTGAACTACCACTCCCGCAGTTCTGGTGGGTGCTGAGAGGCTCGAACTCCCGACATTCGCCTTGTAAGGGCGACGCTCTACCAACTGAGCTAAGCACCCGAGAGGCGCGCTAGTTTATGGCATCTTTTAATGCTTTGCCAGCCTTGAATCCCGGTACCTTGGATGCCTTGATCTGGATCTCTTCTCCTGTTCGTGGATTACGACCTGTTCGGGCTGCACGACTACGCACAGTGAAAGTCCCGAAACCAACCAACGTCACGTTGTCACCCTTCTTCAATGCACCTGTGATTGCATCGATTGCAGCGTCTACAGCACGACCCGCTGAAGCCTTGGAAAGATCAGCAGCATCAGCAACTGCATCGATCAGTTCAGCTTTATTCATAATTGTTTTTCTCCTTAATGTGATTCCCCATCATAACGGTCCGACCTGGAGATAATATGGAATGTGAGCGGCCAGAAAACAACCGACGAGGCTTTATAACAAGCGCTATCAGGCCCGTCAAGCAATGCGCCCAGGAATGGTGAAAAAAGTCCGAACCAGGCTATTTTGGGCGATTAATGAGGTCTAATCGTGCCTTTTTCCTTGCCGGTTTGTTTTTCCTTGGTCGTTGACTCGGCGTCTTTTTTCTGCGCCGGACTGACGGTTGGCATGTGCTGCAGGGCGACTTCCAGTACCTCGTCGATCCACCTGACAGTTCGAATATCCAGGTTCTGCTTTATGTTCTTTGGAATCTCTGCGAGCTCACGTTCGTTCTCCCAGGGAATCAGCACCGTCTCTATTCCACCCCTCAAGGCTGCAAGTAGCTTTTCCTTTAAGCCCCCAATGGGTAGCACCTCGCCGCGCAGGGTAATTTCGCCAGTCATCGCCACGCTTGATTTGACTGGAATGGATGTCAGTGCCGATACCAGGGCCGTACACATGGCCACGCCAGCACTCGGCCCATCCTTCGGGGTCGCGCCTTCCGGCACGTGAATGTGAAAATCACTTTCCTTGTAAAAATCTGCGTTAATACCGAGAACCTCGCTGCGGCTCCTGACCACCGTGCGCGCCGCCTCGATGGATTCAAGCATCACGTCTCCCAGCTGCCCGGTGCGTTTAACGTCGCCTTTTCCAGGCACTACGCTGGCTTCAATCGTCAGCAGATCGCCACCCACCTCGGTCCAGGCCAGGCCGGTTACCTGGCCAATTCGATCTTCTTCCTCGGCTCGGCCAAAGCGAAACTTTTTCACGCCAAGCAGTTTCTCCAGCTGCCTTGGGGTCACGGTCAACTTCTTGAGATCAGTCTTGAGCAGGAGTTTCTTGACAACTTTTCGGCATATGTTGGCAATTTCCCTCTCCAGGTTACGAACCCCGGCTTCGCGCGTGTAGTAACGGATAATGTCGCGCACGGTTTTCTCACCAATGCTGATCTCTTCAGGTTCAAGTCCATTGCCTTTTACCTGCTTGGGGATCAGGTACTTCCTGGCGATGTTGAATTTTTCATCTTCGGTATAACCGGAGAGCCTGATCACTTCCATCCTGTCCAGTAAGGGAGCTGGAATATTCAGGCTATTGGCAGTCGTGACAAACATCACTTCGGAAAGATCGTAATCCACTTCCAGGTAGTGATCGTTGAAAGTGTGGTTTTGTTCCGGGTCCAGAACTTCCAGCAGGGCTGATGCAGGGTCACCCCGGAAATCCATCGCCATCTTGTCCACTTCATCAAGCAGCACGAGCGGATTCTTGGTACCGACTTTTGACATGCTCTGCAGGATCTTTCCCGGCATGGAGCCTATATAAGTCCGCCTGTGACCGCGGATTTCCGCCTCATCACGCACTCCACCAAGGGACATGCGAATAAACTTACGATTTGTTGCCTTGGCTATAGAACGCCCCAGTGATGTTTTACCAACTCCGGGAGGTCCAACCAGGCACAGGATTGGCCCCTTGAGCTTTTTAACCCTTTGTTGCACGGCCAGGTATTCGAGGATCCTTTCCTTCACTTTCTCAAGGCCATAGTGATCCGCTTCGAGAATCTTCTCGGCCTTGTTGATATCTCTTGAAACCTTGCTGCGTTTTTTCCATGGCACACTGACCAGCCAGTCCACGTAGTTTCGAACCACGGTCGCCTCTGCTGACATGGGTGACATCATTTTCAGCTTGTTCAATTCGGACGTGGCTTTTTCCTTTGCTTCCTTATGCATGCCCGATTTTTCAATCTTCTCTGCCAGGTCTTCTATTTCATTGGGCACGTCGTCCATTTCGCCAAGTTCTTTCTGGATGGCTTTCATCTGCTCATTCAGGTAGTACTCGCGCTGGCTTTTCTCCATCTGTGATTTAACCCGGCCACGAATTCGCTTTTCAACGTGGAGCAGGTCAATTTCGGATTCCATGAGCTGGATCAGGAATTCAAGTCGTTCGTAAACGTCAACGAGGGCCAGTACATTTTGCTTTTCCTCGATCTTGACGGCCATGTGGGCGGCAATTGTGTCCGCCAGGCGGCTGGCATCGTCGATACTGGCAAGAGAGGACAGGATCTCAGGAGGTACTTTCTTGTTCAGCTTCACATACTGGTCAAACTGGTGCATGGCAGAACGACCCAGGATATCGATCTCCTTTTCATCGGCCAGCTTGGGTTCAAGTAACTTGGCCGTGGCGGAGAACATGGAGTCTGATTCTATAAATTCCCTTATCTGCGCACGTTCTGCCCCCTCTACCAGCACCTTGATGGTACCGTCGGGCAATTTCAACAGCTGCAGTATGTTGGAAAGGGTGCCAATGGTATGTATTTCACCGATTTCCGGGTCATCTTCCACTGCGCTTTTCTGGGCGACAAGGAGGATTTGCTTGTTACCCTCCATGGCCTTGTCCAGCGCCCGCACTGACTTTTCCCTTCCCACGAAAAGGGGAATCACCATGTGCGGATAGACGACAACGTCGCGCAGCGGTAAAACCGGGTAAACGGTATCTTCAGTTTCGTTAGTAGTTTCGATATCCATTGCAATTAATATTCAAGATTTACGCCATGAATGGCATATATGGCGCTGCCACGGTGAATTTCAAGGGGTAGTTGTGCGTAAATCCCTGGATTACAGGGATAAATCAGCATTGAAAGCTTATTCGGTATCGGAAGCCGCCTTTGACAGGTCATTGCCTTCATAAATCATCAGCGGCTTGGAATCGCCGGTAATGACACCTTCATCAATGACAATCTTGGTCACATCCTCCATGGACGGGAGATCGTACATGGTATCCAGCAATACGTTTTCAAGGATGGAACGCAGCCCTCGAGCACCGGTTTTGCGCTCCATTGAGCGCCTTGCAACGCTACGCAGGGCATCTTCGCGGAATTCGATTTCGCAACCTTCCATCTCGAAAAGCCGTGAGTATTGCTTGGTTATGGCATGCTTGGGTTCAAGCAGGATTTCAACAAGCTGATCTTCGTCGAGCTCATCCAGCGTAGCTGCAACCGGCAGGCGACCGACAAACTCCGGTATCAGGCCGTACTTGATCAAATCTTCCGGCTCCACCGAGCGAATCAACTCGCTGACATTCTTCTTGTCGTCCTTGCTTTTCACTTCCGCAGAAAAACCAATGCCGCCCTTTTCGGAGCGCTCGCGAATTATCTTGTCCAGCCCGGCGAAAGCACCACCACAGATAAACAGGATGTTGGCCGTGTTGACCTGTAAAAATTCCTGCTGTGGATGCTTACGACCACCCTGGGGTGGCACCGAGGCGACGGTACCCTCAATTAGTTTCAGCAGGGCCTGCTGAACACCTTCGCCGGAAACATCACGGGTGATAGAGGGGTTGTCTGACTTGCGCGAAATCTTGTCAATTTCGTCAATGTACACGATGCCTGTCTGCGCTTTCTCGACATCGTAATCGCATTTCTGCAGCAGCTTTTGAATGATGTTTTCTACGTCCTCGCCAACATAGCCTGCTTCGGTCAGCGTGGTCGCGTCAGCAATGGTAAATGGCACATTCAGCAAGCGAGCCAGTGTCTCTGCAAGCAGGGTTTTACCGCTGCCGGTGGGACCGATCAGGAGGACGTTGCTCTTGGCAAGCTCGACTTCCGAGGACTTGATATCCTGCTCAAGTCGCTTGTAATGGTTGTAAACCGCGACGGAGAGAATTTTCTTGGCCTGATCCTGACCGATGACATACTCATCGAGAATCTGCTTTATCTCGTGGGGAGTGGGAAGGCTACCACCGCTGCCACCAACAGATTTCTCCTGGATTTCTTCGCGAATAATATCATTGCAAAGTTCGACACATTCATCGCAGATGAAAACTGACGGCCCTGCAATTAGCTTGCGAACTTCGTGCTGACTCTTGCCACAAAAAGAGCAATAAAGTAAACGGTCACCATCACCCGTCTTGCCTTGCTTGTTATCACTCATAAACGCACCCTACGCATGTTTCAAATTTCACTCCGTTTCGGAATCTGCATCTTCATTTGCTGATGCAAGTTCCGGGACATTTTGCCGTTCATTGAGAACAGCATCGATGAGGCCGTATTCTTTTGCCTGCTCAGCGCTCATAAAATTATCGCGCTCGGTATCCTCCTGGACCTGCTCCATGGACTGCCCGGTATGCCGGGACATGAGCTCGTTGAGCTTTTCCTTGGTCTTCAGGATCTCCCGCGCATGTATGTCGATGTCCGTCGCCTGCCCCTGGAACCCTCCCAGCGGCTGGTGGATCATCACGCGTGAGTGTGGAAGGCAGTAACGCTTTCCTTTTGCTCCACCGGTAAGCAGGAGCGCACCCATGCTGGCCGCCTGCCCAACACACATGGTGCTCACATCCGGCTTTACAAATTGCATGGTGTCGTAAATAGCCAGGCCGGCTGATACCACCCCACCCGGTGAGTTAATATATAGATGTATGTCCTTGTCAGGATTCTCGGATTCCAGGAACAGTAGCTGTGCCACGATGAGGTTGGCTACGTTGTCCTCCACCGGGCCCACGAGAAAAATCACGCGCTCCTTCAAAAGGCGGGAATAAATATCGTAGGAGCGTTCTCCCCTGGAGGTCTGTTCGACCACCATGGGAATGAGGTTCAAACCCTTAATTTCGTTATCATTCATAATCTTATAGATATCGGAACGAGTGCCGATTTCTTTACTCCGTTCCAGTCTGCCCTTTATTCATTAACTCGTCAAACGCCAGCTGCGTCTCCTGCATTTTTGCCTTACCACAGACAAAATCAATCACAGCGTCCTCCAGAACCAGCGCCTCGACCTCGGCCAGGCGGTTCTTGTCGCTGTAATACCAGTTAACCACGGCGCTTGGGTCCTCGTAGCTGGCCGCATTTTTTTCAATCGTTTCACGAACTTTTGAGGCTTCCGCACGCAATTCATGCTTTCGTATCAATTCTGCCACAATCAGCTGCAGTGCAACCCGCCGGGTGGCCTGTTCTTCAAACATGCTCAAATCCACGGGTGGTGCGGAATTTGCGTCCATGCCGTATTGCTTCAGGTTATCGGTAAACTGCTGCTGCATATTTTGCTGCTCGGTTTCAATCATTGTCCGCGGCAGTTCTATCTTGTTTGCCTCGGCCAGGGCGTCCATCACGGCATCACGCTGGCGATTCCTCAGGGCCGTTTCCGATTCCCGGGTCATGTGCTGGCGGATTTCTGTAAGAAATGCGTCCTTACCACCCTCTTCTACACCAAAGGCTGCGAAAAACTCGTCATCAAGCTCAGGCAGGACCGCCTCCTTGACCTCGTGAATCTTCACGGTGAACTCGACATCCTTTCCGGAAAACTCCTCCTTCTGGTAGGGATCGGGAAATTTCAGATCCAGGACAACTTCCTCACCGGCCTTCTTGCCGACCAGGCCATCCTCAAAACCCGGGATAAAGGAATTTGACCCCAGCTCCAGCTCAAAGTCGGTTGCCTTGCCACCCTCAAACTCTTCGCCATTCATGCGGCCGGTGAAATCAATCTTCAGCTTGTCTCCCGACTGCGCCTCGCGCTCGGTGACCTGGAAATCCTGGCGCTGCTTGCGCAGGGTTTCAATCATCTTCTCGGTATCAGCATCGGAGATGTCACAGCTGGGCTGCTCAATTTCCAGGGCTTCCACGTCAGCCAGCTCGATGTCCGGCATCACCTCGAACTGCGCGGTATAAACCAGCCCCTGTCCCAGCTCGGCCTCGAGGGGATCTATTTTCGGCATGCCTGCAGGACGCAGTTTTTCCTGGTTTATGGCATCGAAATAGCTGTTTTGTACCAGCTCGCCCACGACCTCCTGGCGTACGCCAGCGCCGTAACGTTTCTTTATGAGGTTCATCGGCACCTTACCGGGCCGAAATCCCTGCATCTTGGTGGTCTTACTCAGTGACTTGAGACGGTCCTCGACCTCGGCGGCGATTTTCTCCTCGGGCACTTCCACTTTCATGACACGCTCCAGCGTGCCCTTGCTTTCAACTGATACCTGCATAACTTTAACTATATGATTCTATTGGTGAAATTTAAATTGGTGCGAAAGGAGAGACTCGAACTCTCACGGGTTACCCCACTGGTACCTAAAACCAGCGCGTCTACCAATTCCGCCACTCTCGCGATGAACCTTAATCTCGTGAAACACGCACTTTCCGTGCCACGACGGCCGTAAATCAAGGGGGGATTATAAAGATAAGACCGGGGATTAGCTATACAACCGTGGCCTGGTTACGACTGGTATTTATC
>CAZXDV010000024.1:16730-20241 GCA_964639535.1 uncultured Enterobacteriaceae bacterium
ATTCGCATGAATAAATTTTATGCCTGAACGAGGAATTTTTTCTTCAGACGCGGCGCGAGTCTTTGTTGAACAGGAGTAGGGTCGAATTTATTCGACCACATGTTGGCGGAATGAATTCCGCCCTACTAGAAACACTCCTGGCCAAATTCCTTGCAAGTCCGTCGACATTTTCGCCCACGATTATTGTCGTACATGCACTCCTGTCCCCAGCGCTGGCACACCGTCATGCACTTTTTCTCAGCTTCGTCTTTCTCGGCCGATGCCGGTATCACCACGGTCCCGGACTCGGGCACCTGGTTTTGCTTGTCGTCGGCCTCGGACTGGGCGAGGAATATCAGGCCGCTTTCGTAGTCACTGGAAATATTCACGATACTCGCTGAATCTGCGGCAATGGAAACAGCCGAAAATGTACCCATCAGCAGGTAAAGTACTGTCGGGATGAGTCGTCGTAGTGTGATGAATTGTTTCATACCCTTTTAGACCTGTATCACTCTATTGGTTCAACAAAAACAACAAATACAGGTGCTAATAGTACTCCAGCCAAAGAGAATTATACAGGCGCGATTACCTGCGCCGGGGAACACGAATGAATCCTGGTTCAGGCGCACTGGCTGACGCGATCGATATGTGCGTCGGTGATATTGTGATTATGTCCGTGGGATTGCAGGAAACGCGCCTCGAGAATGTAGGCAAGAGATTCCAGTTCATTCTTACACTGCACGTTTTCGTCCTGGTTATACTGGTACTGCAGGTAGTGCACGAGTTCGTGTAACAGGATCCCCTTGCCCTGCTCCGATTTCATGTCCAGGCTATCGAGGATGTAGACCGCTCCCTCGTTAAAATTATATAGCCCATAGATTTGCAGCTTTAGCGGGTCTACGGCCTGGGGTAATGTTCCACCAAAAGCCACTTCTGCAATTTTCTTTGCTGACACTTTCTTTATCTCGGGCATCATGCTGACATCGTGGTCAAACGATGAATGCTGGTTTATCCAGTTAAACATCGCTGACACCATCTCTGCCTCTGTGTCATAGGATTCGAGATCAAAATCAAAATCATGCATGTGGTGATCATCATGATGTTCGATATGGTGCTCATCCGTTGTATCCAGATCACTGTCAGCCTTGGCTGATACCGCCTGTGACATCATCGTGGCGGTCAGTGCCATGACCGTCATTACGTTTGCCCGGCGCTTGTTCCTGACTCGCTTGACGCCCTCTATAAAATCACGTCTCTGGTCTTCCCTGACGTTAAAGCCATTGCTCCTGGCAAATTCCAGGATGTGGGCGTAGCTTTCAGGATCGCTCTGCTGAAGTCCGCGCTCGTGAATGAGAGTATGCTGCCCATTGATGATGCAGGGATGAACCAGGGCCTGGCCTGAAGACTTCGCCGAGCTCAAGCGAGAAACCCAGCTACCCAGGATGGATCGCTTCTTGATGCCATCAAGCGTGTCGAGAATGTTGGATTGTGTTCCTGTCATAGCAATACACCCCACTGGTCAGTTCCGGAAACCGGCGTTACCGCTTCCTTGTTTTGGACAAATAGGAAAGGATTCAATGTGCACAGGACACTTATCGGCCGCTATGCCCGGGATCTTGAATTTGAGTGGCGAAGTGCGCCTGCTGCGGGCCTGGGGTTAACTTACTGAAATTAAAGCAGTTAAATGACAACGACCAGCCGGGTTCAGGGCAGTGGAAAAAGCGAAGTAGTGACGCCTGTCACATAACGCGAACCTTCGACCCTGTCCGGGCAGCAGATGGCCAGCTTCAGCTAGCTGTCGAGATGGAACTCCACCACCGCACCACCGGCACCGTAAAGGGGGCCATAGCCATGTACCGTGGCAGAAGAAAATCGACCACCAATACCCCCCATGATGAAGGCCATGTGTTTAAAACCCATGTCTACCTTGGCTGCGCCGGCGTATTCCGGTGCCTGCGCGAGGAAAGCGTCCACATCCCCGGCTTCCATCAATGCCAGCATCTTTTTATTCCATTCGTCATCTTCACTATTGACGATATGATCTTCGGCGATATCGATGGAATTTCTGAAAAACGCGCCGGACAATCCACCGCAGCCCACGACTGCGATACGACGTCCCAGCTTTTCTGCTTCTTCAGCAGCAATGCGGCCAAGTTGTTCAGTCATTGCCCAGTCGTGGTAAACGTTGTTTGCACTGATCACCATCCTGGCATCGTTATTCGGATTAAGAAAATTCGCTGTGACAATGCTACCGGTATCGATGGGAAACTTGTCATAGTCGACACCCTTGGTCTTTACTCCGGCCTTGTTGGTAGCTGCGACACAGGCCTCGGCAAGTTCCACATCGGTATTGATATCAAAGGGCAGGTCGCCGTATTCATGCCAGTTTTCGTCCACGTGTACATCTTTCAGGTGATCACGGGTTTGCCACAGTTGATCCAGTACCGCGATCCACTGGGTTGAATACACCACCAGGGTATCCGGCTTTGCTGCAGACACCGACTGGCCTGCTTTTTCCATGGCATCTGCCAGTTGCCCCCAGGGCGGGTTGTCTCTTTGCACGTAGGGCAAGGGTGAACCGGGTAATAGAACAGCTGCAACAACAGTCATATGGTTTCTCCTAGGCTGCCCTGGCCAGGCCCGCCTTGATCAAGTTCCACTCCATAACCGCATTACCGGTACCAATCACCGTACCATAGCCGTGCAACTCGCCGGGTAACTCGGGGTAATCCATGGCAGAGAACATCCAGGTAAAGGCGCCGGACTTCACCTCGGCAAAAGCTTCGTCGATAAACTGCGGCAGTAATTCAAACACCTCGCCTATCTTGCCCTGGCGCAGCAGGTCAATCATACGCATATCCCACAGGTAACCCTCGTAGTTCTCCGGGTGTTCCTGGGCCATGTCCTCCGGGGGCACCGGTTCAACGCTGAAGTGATAGTGGCAAAGTGTATTTGAGGCCAGCAGGACGGCACGTCGGCCGCTGTCCTCAATCGCCTTGCGTGTTGCCTTGCCCAGCAGGTCCATCTCCTCAAGCCCTTCCTCGGTGGTGAGGTAGTAGGGGGAATTGTTGGCCGAAAGACCGACAACAGGAATATCCCACTGCGGGCGAATCATGTGCAGGGTGGTGATGGTGCCATAGTCCACGCGAAAATTCGGGTTACGCATCATCTTCGTGTTGAGCCCCAACTCGGCACCGTTGGCGCAACAGGCTTCCGCCAGTTCCACGTCCACTTCCAATTCAAAATTGTAGCGAAACAGGTTAGGGAAAATTGGATCAACCGATTTACCACTGAGGTTTTTAACACCGAGAAAATGGTGACCCTGTTGAGTGACCCAGTGAGGCGAATGAACCAGCAGCACATCGGGCTTGAGTTCTTCCAGGGATTCACGGGCACGTTCATAGGCCCATCGCAGCTGCTCCCAGCCGCCCTTTGACTTCGCTTCATTCTGTGGCGGGTTTTCGCCATAGACCAGGTGCGGTGGATGGGGTGCCAGGTAACCGGCAATGATCTCGCCTTTACTCATGTTCAC
>CAZXDV010000025.1:0-19951 GCA_964639535.1 uncultured Enterobacteriaceae bacterium
CTGAATATGCGTATTTTCTAGAAGGAATTGCCGAAAGTAAACTGAAATTGTTGTATCTGGTCGCCCGGCTTGTCTCCAATGGGTTTGGCCACGCTGACGCTAACCAGCCCGAATGGAGAGACCCAGATCCCGCTCAAACCCGCCGCATACCTGAGATTGTCAAAGCCAAACCGTGAAGCCTCGGGACAGGTTTCTGAAGTTGCGCCAAACTGGTTGGTCACAATGATATTGTTTCCGCTACACCAGACGTTCCCGGCGTCAAAAAATGCGGCCATCCTCACCTGGTCAAAGTCCTTCAGGAACGGCACTGGAATAATGACCTCAGCGCCGGCAACCACCTTGATATTACCGCCCAGTGGCCTGCGAAAGTTATCCAGCGGGCCAAGCGTATTCTCTTCATAACCACGTACTGAACGCGGACCACCAGCGTAAAAGTTTTCAAAAAACGGTAATCCGTCAAGATCGCCTATGCCATCGCCGTAGCCAAAGTCACCTTTCAGAGTTAACACCAGGTCCCAGAACAAGGGGCGGTAGTACTGGGTCCTGTAATTGATCTTGTAAAATTCCAGTGAATTCCCTACAAATGGCGTCGCCAGTTCACCAGAAATCCGGTGTAGCACACCCCGGTCAGGCAGTATTGCCCTGTTTCGCGTGTCATAGGCAAACCCGGCGGTTATCCTGAAAATATCAAACTTACGCCCGAATTCCTGGATAAAGGCACCGACCTGGGTCGCGAACTGCGCACTGGCTCTTGAGAGCTGCGTGTTTTCATAGTTAAACGAAACACTCAGGAAGTTGTATTCACTCACTGGAATACCAAAACTTACACCACCACCGTACACACGACTATCAAACGCGGTCACGTTAGCATCAAAAGCCTGTGTTTCCTGGTAATTCAGGTTAAAACCACGGCTGATCCCGTCGATGGTGTAATAAGGGTTAACGTACCCAAGACCAAGACGCCGATTGACACGACTGTTGTTAAAGGCAAACTGGATTCGTTTGCCGCTACCAAGAAAGTTATCCTGGGTAATACTGGTTTGAAGTATCAGGCCCTGCACCTGGGAAAAACCAACGCCAGCAAGGAAGTTGCCAAACGGCTTCTCTTCCACCGTGTATTCGACGTCGACCTGGTCAGCAGAATTTGGAACCGCCGGTGTTTCAACATTGACTTCATTAAAATAACCAAGACGCTGTAACCTGATTTTTCCTCGCTCGACGGCCGGAGTGGAAATCCAGCCACCCTCCTGCTGCCTCATTTCACGCCGGATCACCTCATCTCGAGTCCTGGTGTTCCCGGAGAAGTTGACCCTTCGAACATATACACGTTTACCCGGGTCAACGAAGAACGTCATTTCAACTGTCTTGTCTTCCTCGTTGATATCTGGGATAGAGTTTACGTTCGCAAATGCATAGCCCTCAGAACCAAGACGATCCGTCAACCAGGTACTGCTATTGGTGACATTTTTCCGGGAAAACAATTGGCCTTCATTGACGCCGATATAATTAAACAGCTCCTGTTCGGGTAATATCAATTCACCGGCAAGTTTCACACCCGAGATGGTGTACTGCTCACCCTCGGTAATATTGATGGTGATATAAATGTCTTTCTTGTCAGGCGTGATCGAGACCTGGGTAGAGTCAATATTAAAATTGATGTAACCGTTATCAAGATAATAGGAACGCAAGGTTTCAAGATCAGCAGATAGCTTTTGCCGGGAGTACTGATCTGTCTTGGTGAAAAAGGAAATAAGGGTCTTACCCGTCAACTCAAACTGCTTTAGCAGTTCTTTTTCTTTAAAAGCACTGTTACCGATAATATTCAGGTTCTTGATTCGAGCAGCCTTACCCTCAGACACCTCGATATAAACAGACACCCGGTTGTTATCCAGCGCGGTCACTTCAGACTTGATGCGAACGCCATACTTGCCCTGGGAAAAATACTGGCGTCTTAATTCACGCTCCAGCTGGTCTAGCTGGGACTGTTCAAATACGCGTCCTTCTGCAAAACCGACCTCTTTTAGCCCGTCCAGCAGATCTTCTGTCTTGATGTCCTTGTTACCCTCAATCTGGATACTGCCAATGGCCGGGCGCTCCTTCACCAGGACTACGAGGATGTTGCCATCCCGCTCGAGTTTCACGTCATCGAAAAAACCCGTTTTGAAGAGCGAGCGCACCGCCTCGATAGATATTTGCTCATTGAAGGTATCCCCGACTTCCACCGGCATATAGTTGAAAACCGTGCCAGGGGTGAGGCGCTGCAGGCCTTCAACTCGGATATCGTGGATAACAAACTCCTGGGCGGAAAACACGGGGCTGCTGCTGACAGCCAGGAGCAACAGGTAAAGTAGACTATAAACACTTCTTCTTATGTTCATGAAACTTATATTTTTATTATTTTCATATCACAATTTCACCCTGCCGCTGGCAGCCGTAACTACCTGTATTTTGCAGAGTTTTGTTTAAAAAATTCAACCCATCAGGCGCAAGATATCATTATAAAGCGCAATGCTCATCAATCCGAGTAAAACTATCAAGCCGAACTGTTGCCCGGCAATTTGAAAGGCTTCCGAGAGCGGACTTCCCTTGACCACCTCCACCAGGTAGAACAGCAGGTGTCCGCCGTCCAGTAAGGGGATTGGCAGCAGGTTCAATACGCCGAGGCTCACGCTTATGATTGCCATGAAACTGAGGAAGGTTGTCAATCCGCGTTCCGCGGTTTTTCCGGCATACTCTGCGATGCTCACAGGGCCACTCAGGTTTTTAACAGAGGCCTCACCAACCAGCATCTTGCCCAGTATCTTCAGTGTAAGCAGGGACATTTCAACGGTCTTTTCCATGGCTTTTTGAAAAGCCGCCAGGACCGGATAAGTCTCCACTGCGTAGTAACTCTTATCATTGAGAAAGGCCTGGTCGACCGCGGCCCCGATTTTCCCGACGCGCTCTCCTTCTTCATCAACGGCGCGTGGAACGATCGTGAGATTGACAATACTACCCGACCTCAGGACCTCAACCTGCAGTTGCTGCCCGGCACTGGCACGCACCAGCTTGACCCATTCCATCCAACCGCTCACGCTCTCGCCATCGACTCGAACCACCTCGTCACCCACCATCATTCCTGCAGCTTCGGCCGCTCCGTCGGCGATAATCTCACCCATTATCGGAGGTATCACGTAACGCTTTGGATAGATTCCCATCGCCTTGAACAATTTTCCCGAGGCCATGTCATCAATGGAAATTCTTGAAAGGTCAATCGCTACATCCTTGCTGTCTCCTTCACTGCGCTGAATCGTGAATTGCACTCGCCTGGCATCCACAACATTTGTTACTGTTGTATCGATGACCGAAGACCAGGTTGGTGTCAACTTACCATCGACGGCCAGAACAAGGTCACCCGACCTGATTCCGGATTCCTCGGCAATCGATGCCTGTTCAACTTCACCGATGTAAGGCTTAACATCTTCCACACCCACAACAAACATCAGCCAGTAAGCAAAAATGGCAAACATGAAATTAAATGCCGGGCCTGCGATAACAACCAGGATCCTTTGCAGTACCGGCTTGTTATTGAATGCGCGGTCTTTTTCACTTTCCTTTACCTGTCCTTCTCTCTCATCCAGCATTTTTACGTAACCGCCGAGAGGCAGGCTGGCAATGACAAATTCACATTTGTCAGGACCGAAAGTTTTCTTCCAGATGGGCTTTCCAAAACCAATGGAAAAACGAAGGATCTTGACATCAAACCAGCGCGCCACCTGGAAATGACCGTATTCATGGAAAGTGATCAGGATCCCCAGCACGAACACGAACGCAACGATGGACTGGATAACATCGATCATTGCGCAAACTCGCTTATTAGTGTGCCGGCAATCTCTCGCGCCTGGGCATCCGCTGCAAGTACAGCTTCCAGGCTATCTGCCGCCTTTATTTCCGCCTGTGCCAGGGTAGCTTCAACAACACTTGCAATATCGGTAAAGCGTATTTTCTCGGCCAGGAACTCGGCGACTGCCACCTCGTTGGATGCATTAAGAACCGCTGTTGCGGTACCACCCCGTGTCATTGCCTCACCGGCAAGCCTGAGACAGGGAAATCTTTCCAGGTCGGGTTCTTCGAAATCAAGGCGCGCGACGTCAAACAGGTTTAACGAGTCAACACCCGACTCTATGCGCTCAGGCCAGGCCAGTCCGTAAGCAATCGGCGTTCGCATATCCGGGTTACCCAGCTGCGCTATCACCGAGCCGTCTGTGTATTCAACCATGGAATGGATCACGCTTTGTGGATGTATTACCACCTGGATATTTTCCGGCGTGGTGTTAAACAGCCAGCAGGCTTCTATTAATTCCAGCCCCTTGTTCATCATGGTGGCCGAATCGACGGATATTTTCCTGCCCATGTCCCAGTTTGGATGAGCGCAGGCCTGGTCCGGGGTGACAGTTTTTAACTCGGACACGTCTTTCGTCCTGAACGGGCCTCCCGAGGCCGTCAGCAGAATGCGTCGCACACCTGCCTGTGGCAGGCCATCGACGAAGCCAGGCGGCAGGCTTTGAAAAATTGCATTGTGTTCACTGTCTATTGGCAGTAACTCTGCATCGTTTTCGCGAATTGCATCCATGAACACCTGTCCACAAAGCACCAGCGACTCCTTGTTCGCCAGCATGACCCTTTTCCCGGCTTTTGCCGCTGCAAGCGTGGGCAGAAGTCCCGCAGCCCCCACTATGGCGGCCATTACGTAGTCTGTTTCCCGGCTTGCCGACACTGTTTCAAGTCCCTCTGTGCCCGCAAGTACCTGGGTATCACAGGCAGCGTCCTTAAGCTGCAGTTCGAGTTTCTCCGCGCTGGCAGCATCAGCCATGACTGCGAACCGGGGTTGCCACCTGAGGCACTGCTCAGCCAGTTTTTCAACACCGGTATTGGCTGTCAGGGCAAAAACGCTGTACTTGTCTGGATGGCGGGCAATGACATCCAGCGTATTTACGCCGATGCTACCGGTAGAACCGAGGATTGTGACTGCTTTCATATAAGCCTTTCCCATACCCACAATAATGCCACGAAAACCGGCAGGGCCGCTGTCAGGCTGTCAATCCTGTCCAGGATACCGCCGTGTCCGGGTAGAATGTTACCACTGTCCTTCACATTCCCAATACGTTTCACCAGGCTTTCAAAAAGGTCACCCACTATCGATGCAATCACGCTAAGCAGGCAAATTGCAACGAGTACGAGCGAATCCACAGGCGCCAGTTTGTTGCCCAGTGCCGCTACTATTGCGGCTATCACCACCCCCAGCAGTGCACCATAGACGCCCTCACGACTTTTACCCGGGCTGACCCTGTCACACAGTTTTGTCCTGCCCCATCTTTTACCCGAAAAATAGGCGGCAATGTCGGCAATCCACACCAGCACCATGAGTAATAGGACAAGCCTGGCGCCGCCCGGTTCATGGGCATGAAGCATAACGAGACTGGTCCAGGCTGGAACCAGGACAGGCGGGCCAAGGTAAAGGGCATGCACGGGAAGTCTAAATTCACCCTTCGAGGACTTCTGGTAGGCAACAATCAGAGCCAGGGCAAACAACCAGAACACCACCGCGGTAAGCGTGGTCGCGAAGTAAAGGTACTCGTTGCCAAGGCTGTAAAGCAGGACCATTAGCAGGCCGTTCAGCAGTGCATATGCTGTTTTACTGGCTGCTGATTGTATACCGCTGATATTGGCCCATTCCCACGCCGCAAGCGTGATGACAAGACCCATCATCATCGCAAAGTGAGAGTTGCCCAGGAAAAGTATCGCCGCAACTGCGGATGGTGCCAGTATGAGAGCAGTAATTACCCTGAGCTTGAGCATCGTGCTAATCGGCCACTTGCTCTGATGTACGGCCAAAGCGACGTTGGCGATTCTCAAACCATTCACAGGCTTCCTGGAATTTTTCTACGGAAAAATCCGGCCAGTAAATGTCCGAAAAATACATCTCCGTATAAGCCAGCTGCCACAGCAGGTAGTTGCTGATACGCCTTTCTCCTCCGGTACGGATGAACAGGTCTGGTTCGGGCAAATCCGCAAGCTCAAGGGTGCTGCCAATGAGCCCCTCATCAATATCGGACACCTTGATTTCTCCCCCCTGCACACGCTCAACGATGAGCTGAAGTGCATGGGTGATGTCCCAGCGTCCTCCATAATTGGCCGCAACGCGTAGCTGCAGCCCGGTGTTATTACCAGTCATTGCATGAGCTGAATCAATCGAGGCCTGTAATTTCGTCGGAAAACGGCTGATGTCACCGATAAACCTGACATTGACCCCGTTACGGTGCAGCTCAGCGATTTGCTCATCAAGGGCGGAAACGAATAACTCCATTAACAGGCCGACTTCCTTTGGTGGGCGCCGCCAGTTTTCGCTACTGAATGCGTAAACAGTGAGTGCCTGGATAGCATGGTCGGAACAGTACTCTACGATGTTTCGCAGCGCCTTGATGCCGGCGCGATGACCTGCTGCTCTTGGAAGCCCACGCTGCTTCGCCCAGCGTCCATTGCCGTCCATGATAATGGCTACGTGCTCAGGCTTTTGGGTACCAGGGGGCATCAAGCTAGACGAGAACTACCGTGAAGAAAAAACCTGCGCCGCGCCGCGGCGTAAATCAAAACTTACTTTATTCACAGGAGGAAAATTTGCATGGTAAAAATAAATACCGGCGCTTGATGCAAATTTAAATTTCCATCAGCTCCTGTTCTTTGGCTTCCAGCATTTTTTCTATTTCTGCGATGTGTGAGTCCGTCAGCTTCTGAACACGGGACTCGGCTTTTCGTTCGTCATCTTCCGTGATGGTTTTGTCTTTCACCATGGGCTTGAGGTGGGTATTGGCATCTCTCCTTATATTTCGTACAGCTACCCTCGCCTTTTCCGCTTCGTTCCTGACGATTTTTGTCAGGTCCTTGCGTCGTTCCTCTGTCAATGGGGGTAATGGCACCCTGATAACTTCGCCCGCTGTGACCGGGTTCAGACCGAGATCAGAATTTAGGATAGCCTTTTCAAGGTCTGGGATCATACTCTTGTCCCAGGCCGTGATTCCCAGGGTCCTTGAATCGACGACGTTGACATTGGCCGCCTGGTTTATCGGTACATCGTTGCCATAGTAACTAACCATGACATGCTCCAGCAGGCTGGGATGGGCACGACCTGTTCTAATTTTTGAAAGCTCGTGAGCGAAGGCTTCAAGACTTTTCTTCATTCTTGTGTCTGCATCATTAATAACTTCTTCAACCATATTCGCTCACCTTGTATTTAAGTTACCAGGGTACCCTCGTCTTCACCTGTTGCTGCGCGCATAAGAGCGCCTTTTTCCATCATATTCAGCACTCTCAATGGCATATTGTTTTCACGGCAAAGCACAACTGCAGTTGTATCCATCACGCCGAGTTTACGTTCAATGACTTCATCATAATTAAGTACATCGTACCTGGTAGCTGTTTTATCCAGCACGGGATCGGCTGAATACACGCCATCTACCTTGGTCGCCTTGATTAAAAGCTCCGCGTTAATTTCAACCGCCCGCAGGCTGGCAGCAGAGTCGGTAGTAAAGAAGGGGTTGCCGGTGCCGGCGGCAAAAATGACAACGCGCTTTTTCTCAAGATGCCTTATTGCCCTGCGTCGAATGTAGTCCTCACACACCTCGTTGATAACAATCGCGGACATCACACGGGCATGCATGCCCAGCTGCTCGATAGCGTCCTGCAGTGCGAGAGAATTCATTACCGTGCCAAGCATGCCCATCTGGTCTGCCGTCACCCTGTCAACTCCGGCGGCCGCGAGTCCTGAACCGCGAAAGAAATTTCCGGCCCCAATAACAATGGCAACTTCTACACCTGCATCATGTAACTCCTCGACTTCCTGCGCGATTTGCTTGATCACTGCCGGGTCGATACCAAAATTGGCCTCGCCCATGAGCGCCTCACCGCTGAGTTTCAGCAGGATTCTCTTGAATTTCAAAGATGCTGGCTTATCTTTCACCAAATGTCCTGGATGATGGTTATTTTTCAGAGGCCTTGGCCTGGGCCATAACTTCTTCTGCAAAATTCTCGACTTTTTTCTCTATGCCTTCACCAACTTCATAACAGGTGAAGCTGTTTACCGTGGCCTCGTTATCCGCTAACAGCTTTTCAATGCTCAGGTCCGGATCCTTGATGAACGGCTGGCCAAGAAGTGTGACCTCCTTGATAAACTTTTTCATCCTGCCCGTGACCATCTTTTCAATAATATCTGCCGGTTTTCCGCTTTCCTCGGCCTGGGATACAAAAATCGCCTTCTCCTTCTCCAGGAGCTCGGCAGGGACATCGGCTTCTGCAACACAAACCGGTCGGCTGGCAGCAATATGCATTGCCACGTCCTTGGGCAGGTCTGAATCGCCGCCGCTGATATCGACCAGCACACCGATGCGTCCACCGTGAACATAAGCGCCAAGCGTGTCGCCCTCGCCTTCTACCCTGGTGAAACGACGAACATTGATGTTTTCACCTATCTTGCTCACCAATGCCTGGCGCGCTTCTTCAACACTGCTATCGCCGCCGGCAAGTGTCGCCGCTGAAAGCTCATCCAGGTTCGCCGGGTTGGCGGCAAGCACCGTTTGAGCAACAGCATTTGCAAACCCGAGAAAGTTCTCATCCTTGGCTACAAAATCCGTTTCGGAATTCACTTCAACCATGACAGCCGAGTTGCCTTCGCCGGACTCAATAATAATGACGCCTTCTGCAGCGATACGACCGGCCTTCTTGGCGGCCTTTGCCATACCAGCCTTGCGCATGTTTTCAATGGCGGCCTCGATATCGCCGTCGGCTTCCTGCAGTGCCTTTTTACAGTCCATCATGCCGGCACCAGTTCGTTCCCTGAGTTCTTTAACCAATGTTGCTGTTATCTGCATTTCTTAACCCTTAATACCTTGTAGTTCCTGTAGTTTTATCCTGGTTTATCTAGACAATCGACAATTACTCGGAATCGTCGCCTGACGCGGCGGCCTTCTTCTTGGTCGTTTTAGAAGTGCTGGCAGCTTTCTTGGTTGTTGCCTTTTTTGTCGTTGCCTTCTTCGTCGTCGTCTTTTTCTTGGTGGTTTTCTTCTTGGTAGTCGTCTTTTTCTTCGCTACTTTTTCTTCCGCAGGTTTTTCAGCGGATTCCTCAGCACCTGCTGCGCTTTCGCTTTCTGCCGTATCACCTTTCGCATCCTCAGCGACATCACTGCCCGCTGCTTCCGCTACTGGCTCCTCCTTCGCTGTATCGGCCTCCGCCTCCGTGGCGTCATCAGCCTCTGCTTTTTGCGCTTTCTTGCGAACGACTTTCTTTTTCGACTTTGCTGCCTGTTCCTCTACCAGCGGCGCACCGGACTCGTCCAGTTCCACAAAATCATCGCCTTCAGAGGCACCACCAAGATGAGCAATTGATTGGCGACCGTCGAGGATCGCGTCTGCAACACCCTTGGCATAAAGCCGAATGGAACGGATAGCATCGTCATTACCGGGAATAACGTAATCGACGCCCTTTGGGCTGTTATTACTGTCGACAATACCAATTACGGGAATGCCAAGAATACCTGCCTCCTTGACAGCAATATCTTCATAGCCAACGTCGACAACAAACATGGCGTCCGGAAGACCGGGCATGTCCTTGATGCCGGACAGGCTGGACTGCAACTTTTCAAGCTCACGGCGATAACGCAGGGCTTCTTTTTTGCTCATTCGATCGATACTTCCGTCAGATTCCATTTCTTCCAGGTCCTTGTACCTGTTGATGGACTGCTTGACTGTCTTGTAGTTGGTGAGCAGGCCCCCAAGCCAGCGCTTGTTGACGTAGGGCATTTCACAACGCTGCGCTTCTTCCTTTACGATTTGCTGCGCAGAGCGCTTTGTTCCGACAAACAGGATCCTGCCCTTTCTCGCGGCAAGCTTTCCAATAAAATTCATCGCGTCGTTGTAGAGCGGAAGAGTTTGCTCGAGGTTGATGATGTGGATCTTGTTTCTATGGCCAAACAGGTATGGGGCCATTTCGGGGTTCCAGTAACGGGTCTGGTGTCCAAAATGAACGCCCGCTTCCAGCATTTCACGCATGGTGACAGATGACATAATGTATCTCCTTCAGGGTTAAGCCTCCGTACACCTCGCGGATTAACCGCCCTTGTCAAAGGTACGGCACCCTAATACGCGGATTTAGTGTACGTGTGTATTTAAAATTGCCCAGGTGATTGCCAGCAACCCACTGAGCGTTTAGATTGCGCTTTGCGCGGGCGCTTTATACCATAGATGTTGCGCCACAACAAATTTTTCTGACAAAATCAAGGGATTAGCGACAAAATCATGGCAATAAGTATCAAATCGCCGGAAGAAATCGAAAAAATGCGCGTCGCGGGCAGGCTCGCCTCCGAGGTGCTGCAGATGATAGAACCCCACGTCGTTGCCGGGGTGACCACGGGAGAGCTTGATAAAATCTGCCATGATTACATCGTTAACGAACAGCAGTGCGTGCCTGCACCCCTGAAGTACAAGGGCTTTCCAAAATCCATCTGCACTTCCGTTAACCATGTTGTCTGCCATGGTATTCCCGGCGACAAGAAGCTCAAGTCCGGGGATATCATCAACATCGATATCACTGTTATCAAGGACGGGTTCCACGGGGATACGAGCAAGATGTTCCTGGTGGGTGAGGCATCGATTCGAGCAAAGAGGCTGGTAGAGACCACTTACGATTGCATGGCGCTTGGGATCAAGATGATCAAGCCAGGAATGCAACTTGGCGATATCGGGCATGCCATCCAGAAACATGCCGAATCCCACAAGTACTCAGTGGTACGGGAATATTGTGGACACGGGATCGGACGCGTATTCCACGAGGAACCACAGGTGTTGCACTACGGGCAACCGGGAACCGGCGTCGCACTTGAAGCGGGAATGACCTTTACCGTCGAACCCATGATAAATGTCGGCAAACGGCACGTGAAATTACTTCCTGACGAGTGGACCGTGGTAACCCGGGACCGCAGCCTGTCTGCGCAGTGGGAGCACACCATCCTGGTAACAGATAGCGGCTATGAAGTGCTCACCCTCAGGCCCGGTGAAAATATCTAGCCCCGGTGTTCTGGCAGGAAAACATTGCAGATCCCGCCCTTTTTGATGGCGCAGCCTTTCGCCGTCAATTGCAGGATTCCGACACCTCGAGACTGGCCATTTTTAAATCCAGTTTGCAGGCTGGTGACGAACATTTAAAAGCCCGGTTTGATAATGGCGATCCGATCAAGCAAATCCTCTACAGCCGCGCGTGGTTAATTGACCAACTGCTGTTTTGTGCATGGGAAATTCACACCAGCGGCAATGACCTGGCACTGGCCGCAGTGGGTGGATATGGCAGGGGCGAACTTCACCCTGGCTCTGACGTCGACATTCTTATACTCACTCCTAACCGGCTCAAGAAACAGCTGAAAACCGAGATTGAACAGTTTTTAACCTTTCTCTGGGATATTGGCCTCGAGGTTGGGCACAGCGTACGTAGTGTCCGGGACTGCGTCAGCTCTGCAAAATCAGACATCACTATTGCTACCAACCTGATGGAATCCCGCCTTATCGTTGGAACCGAAAAGTTGTTTGCTGAGATGCAACGTCTTACTGGCCCTGCCCGAATCTGGCCATCAAGGAAGTTTTTCAAGGCCAAGTGGTCAGAACAGGACGAACGGTACAAGAAATATGACGGTACTGAGCACAAGCTTGAGCCAAATATCAAGGAGGGGCCCGGCGGTTTAAGGGATATCCAGGTTATCGACTGGGTTGCCAAGCGTCACTTCGGCGCTTCCCGACTAAGCGAACTGGTTGATCACAAGTTCCTGACCGGTGAGGAGTATGAAATTCTTGCGGCCGGCCGGGATTTCCTTTGGCGGGTCAGGTTTGCCTTGCACACTCTCACGGGCAGGCATGAAGATCGCCTGTTGTTTGACCATCAAAAAAACGTGGCCCAGATTTTCGGGTACGTCTCAAAGGATAACAGCGGTGTTGAGCAATTCATGAAGGTCTATCATCGCACGGTGCGCGAACTGGCCAGGCTGAATGAAATGCTGTTGCAGCATTTCCAGGAAGCCATTCTATATGCAAAACGTCGTGAAAAAATAAAACCGATCAACAAGCGATTCCAGGTACGAAATGATTTTATCGAGGTTTGTAACAACCGGGTGTTCAAACGCACACCTTCTGCGCTACTCGAACTATTCCTGTTGATTCAACAGAATCGAAGCATAAAGGGTGTACGAGCCAGCACCATTCGCCTGGTGAGGGAGTCGCTGCATCTCATTAATGATGATTACCGGGACAACCTCGCTAACAAGACACTGTTCCTTGAAATCATGCGGCAACCAAGACACGTTGGTCATGAGCTAAGAAGGATGCATCGTTACGGTGTCCTGTCCGCTTATATGCCGGCCTTTTCGGTTATCGAGGGGCTGATGCAATTTGACCTGTTCCATGCCTACACCGTGGATGAGCATATTCTTTTCGTAGTTCGAAATATGCGTTTTTTTGGCCTTAACGAGTACGAGGATGAATTCCCCCTCTGTAGCGAAGTACTGCGCGAGATTCCAAAACAGGAATTACTTTACCTGTCGGGAATGTTTCATGACATCGCCAAGGGAAGGGGTGGCAGTCATTCAGAACTGGGCGCTGAAGATGCCCTGGAGTTTTGCCGTAACCACCAGCTCCCGGAATTTGATTGCCGGCTCGTGGCATGGCTGGTTCGACATCACCTGCTCATGGCCAAGACAGCACAGCGCAAGGATATCAATGACCCCGAGGTGATCCATCACTTTGCTTCGCAGGTCGGTGACATCATGCACCTGAACTATCTTTACCTGCTCACGGTGGCGGATATTTGCGGTACAAATCCGCAGCTATGGAATAGCTGGAAAGATGCGCTAATTGCTGATCTTTATAACAAGACCAAGCTGGCCCTTCGACGCGGCCTGGAAAATCCCATAGACAAGGACGAACGCATAGAAGAAATCAAGAGCGCCTCGCTTTCACTGATCAAGAACCAGTCAAAATCTGCGCAGGACGCCAGGGACCTGTGGGATTCGCTTGGGGAGGATTACTTCATTCGCTATGCACCTGACGAGATAGCCTGGCATACACAGGCCATCAGCAAGGCAAAAAAACCGTGCTCGCTAATTATCGCGATAAGGGAAAAAACATTTCGTGGTGGTTCAGAGATTTTCATTTACACCGAGGACAAGAAAAACCTGTTCTCCCGCACTACCCAGGCCCTCGACAGCCTGGGGCTGAACGTGGTAGATGCCCGGATTGTTACCTCGGGAAATAATTTTACGCTGGATACTTTTATCGTCCTTGAAAAAACAGGCGACCCTGTAAAGGGCAAGGATCGGGTACGTGAAATCAAGAACGTGCTGACAGAGCAGCTATCAAGGCTTGATAGCCCCGCCAGGAAACTGTCCCACGTGCGTTCATCAAAACTAAAGCATTTCCCCATCGCCACGCAGGTGCTTTTTTCCAATGACGAAAACAATTCCCGCACTATCATGCAGGTCACGACAACTGACAGACCCGGTGTTCTCTCGAGCATCGGTATGGCCATGGAATTCTGTGATGTCACGCTGCAAGGGGCAAAAATTGCTACCTATGGGGAAAGAGTCGAAGACATATTCTTTATTACTGATGAAACAAACCAGGTGATAGACAGCGATGTGAAAATTGAATGCCTGCAAAAGTCTATCGCGGATGCTCTCGGCAGAATTTAGAAGGCTGTCTTGAAACATCCAACGCTGATTACAGCTCCCCGCTCCGAATCGGAATTAATGCGGCGGGTCAGCATGCTTTCTGGCAGGACCATCCAGCAGGTGGCCAGTGAAATTCAGCAGGACGTGCCGGACAACCTGCTTCGTGCCAAGGGCTGGGTTGGAGAACTCCTGGAAACCTGTCTTGGAGCCACAGCTGCCGCCTTACCGGAGCCGGACTTTCAACTCATCGGGGTTGAATTAAAGACCCTGCCAATTGCGGCAAACGGCCGTCCAAAAGAGTCTACTTACGTATGCACTGTGCCACTATCAGGCAGCATTGGTCAGCAATGGGAAGACTCCGTGGTCTGGGCAAAACTCAGGAGAGTACTCTGGCTACCGGTGGAAGCATCCGCCGATATCCCTCTGCCAAGGCGTAGAATTGGCAGCGGTTTTCTCTGGAGCCCCAGTAAAGCCCAGGAACAAAGTCTTCGCATGGATTGGCAGGAGCACATGGAAAAGATCAACGCCGGAGAGCTGGCATCTATCAACGCAAGACATGGTAAGTACCTGCAAATTCGTCCAAAGGCAAACAACGCGCGGGCGCTAACCCTGACACACGATGAACAGGGTGCTACCCGCTCTACCCTTCCGCGGGGCTTTTATCTTCGCACAGCCTTTACCTGCCAGCTACTTCGCGAAGAGACCTGCTAGTTAACCTTTAATACAGCCTGTTCTCCTGCGTAGAGTCGAAATATAATGGCAGGATCATGACCAGTTTAGACAGGAAATTCTGTGTTGCACCAATGATGACCCACACGGATCGTCATTTCCGTTATTTCCTGCGCCTCCTGTCACGTCGCGCGATGCTCTACACCGAGATGTTGACGACTGGTGCGCTTATTCATGGTGACCACAGCCACTTTCTTGAATTCAATGAAGCGGAACATCCCGTTGGACTTCAACTCGGCGGTTCAGACCCGGGAGAAATGCAAACCTGTGCTCGAATGGCGGAAGACTTTGCCTATGACGAGGTAAACATCAATGTCGGCTGTCCAAGCGACCGGGTGCAGTCCGGCAGGTTTGGTGCATGCCTGATGGCCGAGCCCGGGCTGGTGGCAGAGTGCGTCCACAGCATGCGCTCCGCCGTTGAAATCCCGGTAACCGTAAAGACTCGCATCGGTATCGACGATATGGACAGCTACGAGGAGCTCGTGAATTTTGTCAGGCTGATTCGTGATGCGGGCTGCGAAACCATTGTGATCCATGCCCGTAAAGCCTGGCTTAGCGGCCTCAGCCCGAGACAAAACAGGGAAATACCACCACTGAAATACGATGTTGTGCACAGTATCAAGAGTGATTTCCCCGAACTTGAAATAATCATTAACGGTGGGATCCTCACCCTGGACGAATGCGAGCAACAACTTGAGGCCGTTGATGGCGTCATGCTGGGTCGGGCTGTCTGCCACGACCCATATTTACTTGCGCAAGTAGATAACAGGATATATGGCGAAAGCAGCGCGCCACCCAGTCGCGCCACCGTACTTGACCAGTACATGGACTACATGAGAACACAACTGGACAGGGACATATACCTCAAGCACATGTCGAGACACATCCTCGGGATATTTCGTGGTCACAAGGGAGCTCGTGCTTTTCGAAGACATCTAAGCGAGGAATCATGCAAGCCTGGCGCAGGAATTGAAGTTATTGAACAGGCCCTGGAACTTGTCGAAGCGGCATGAGAACCCCTGCTTATGGTTAAGCACTTCACATCCGGTTTGTTAATTAATTGACGCTACCCCTGGATGATTGTTAGCCTCATTCACAAATTCAGCTGCGCTCCACGAGTAAATTAACACCATGAAATTCGCAACCTTCGTTTTACTTTTGTTTACAAGTATTCCCTCCCTCGCTGCCGAGGGCGCGATTACCCACATTGTACTTTGCTGGCTGAAAGACAAGGGAAACGAAGCCAGGATCCAGGAAGTAATCCAGGTATCGAGGGAACTTTCAATCATCGACAGCCTTGACGAGATCAAGGTTGGCACTGCCCTGCCCAGCGAGCGGGATGTTGTCGATGACAGTTTTGATGTAGGCATGGTTATGTCATTCAAGGACCAGCAGTCACTGCAGGACTACCTGGTTCACGAGGAACACGTCAAGCGTGTAAAGCAGGTGTTGGCACCGGAGTGTGCAAAGGTGCTGATCTATGACATCGTCTACGACAGGTAAAACGTATCTTCAACATACATCAGCAGGCCATACGGCGCAGCAAACCCGGAACGGGTTCAGCCTGACGCGATTGAATTTAAGTTCGCAACGCCTGTCCCAATAACATAAATCCATTTTTCCTGATTATTAAAACCTGAGGAATCACTATGAAATTTGTTCTTCACACCCTGCTTATTACCTGTATCACCCTTCCACTTGCGGCCCAGGCCGAAAAGCAACCGGCTAATGAAAAAGAAAAATTCAGCTACGCCGTGGGAGTCCAGTTTGCCCAGAACATTGCTCGTCAGAATGTCGACCTTGACGTGGATTCTTTCCTGCAGGCCATGCGTGACGTAATTACCGGCGCCCCCCTGAAGCTGGATCTTGATGCCATGCGCAACGCCATGAACAGCTACCAGGAAAAGGAAATGCAGCGGCAAAAATCCCTGGGAGACAAGAATCGAGCCGATGGAGAAAAATTCCTGGCTGAGAACAGGAACAAGGAAGGTGTTGTTAGCGTACCCGGCGGCTTGCAGTATAAAATTATCAAGGAAGGCACGGGAGAGAAGCCGCTGGCAGATAGTACGGTGCTGGTGCACTACCGCGGCACCCTGCTTGATGGCAAGGAATTCGACAGTTCCTACGGACGTGGAGAACCCCTTGAAATTGACCTGGACAGGGTTATAAAAGGCTGGCAAATTGCCCTTCCGATGATGCCCGTTGGTTCAAAATGGCAGCTGTTTATACCCTCCCATCTTGGCTATGGCCCTGGTGGTGCCGGCGGCGATATTGGCCCTAATGCGACACTTATCTTTGAAATAGAGCTGCTATCCATCAAGTAACGCTCAGACCAGGCCGCCGTTGACATTAATCACCTGCCCGGTGATGTAGTTTGCATCACCGGATGCCAGGAATACTGCCACTGCGGCAATGTCCGTCGGTGTGCCAAACCTGGCCAGGGGGATTTCATCGATTCGTGCCTGGTAATACGACGGATCCATCTCATCATCTGCAAACGCAGTCTGTATCCATCCTGGCGCGATGACATTAACGCGCACTGCCGGCGCACAATTTAGCGCAAGCGATTTGCTGAAACCCAGCACCCCGGCCTTAACCGCCGCAAACATTTCAGGATTGCGCCCACTGAACCCGTGAATTGCAAGGTCCCAGGACATATTGATAATCACTCCCCCGGCACGCTCCTGCATGCCGGGCAAAACTGCCCAGCAGCAGTTCATCGTTCCCATGAGATCCACGCCAATCAAGCGGCTCAGCTTGGCCTGGTCGGTATCCATCGCGTATGAACCTGTCAGGATATCCGCGCCAGCATTGTTAACCCATATATCTATATGACCCAGCTCTTCACAGGCTGATTGAACGAGATCACGAGCGCCTGTCTCGGTTGACAGGTCTGCGCCAATCGCACTCGCCTTGCCTCCATTGGATTGAATGAGTGATACAACCTCCCTCGCGCCGTTTTCATTACTGTTGTAGTTCACAACTACCTGCGCCCCTTCCCTGGCAAATGCCAGCGAGATACCTCTTCCAATCCCACTACTTCCACCGGTTACCACGGCTGTTTTTCCGGCCAACTTACTCAATACATTTTCCCTTTATCAAGGTGAGATGATATTTTACACGAAGCCAGACTGGACTGCTTTAGTGAAAGAAAATATATCTGTCGTCATCCCGAATCATAATCGCTCACACTTGATCGGCCGGGCCATTGAATCGGTGCTTGCGCAATCCCTGCCTGCGCAGGAAATATTCGTTGTAGATGATGGTTCCACCGACTCCAGTTGCGAGCTTGTATCCTCCAGGTATCCCGGCGTGACCCTGTTAAAACAGGAGCACAGGGGAGTGAGTGCAGCAAGAAACCTGGGTATTCGACAGGCAAACTGCGACTGGATAGCACTACTGGATTCTGATGATGAATGGCTGCCTTCCAAGCTCGAGAAACAATTTTCAGCCTGGGAAAAGCAGCCTGCTTACAGGGTTATTCATACCAACGAGTCATGGATAAGAAATGGCCTACCATTGAAGCAGTTAAAAAAACATAAAAAGTCCGGTGGTTATATTTTTCAACAATGTCTTCCCCTTTGCGTGATCTCCCCTTCTTCCATTGTTGTACATGCAGAGGTGTTTGAAAAAGTAGGCTTATTCAACGAAAATTTTCCCGTTTGTGAAGATTATGACCTGTGGCTTCGTCTATGCGCCGAGTATCCAGTTCTTTTCCTGGATGAGCCACTTATTATCAAGTATGGAGGTCATGCGGACCAGTTATCCCGAAAGTATTTTGGCATGGACCGTTTCAGGGTGCGTGCCCTGGATAATGTGATTAGAAATGCAAGCCTGCCGGTTGAAGACCATGATGCTGCTATCGCGGAATTACAGCGAAAAATTGATATATACCTGAAAGGTGCAGAAAAACATGGTAATCCTGATTGCGTGGAAGAATTCAGGGAGATGCAGGCATGGTACAACAGCCACCATCTTCCCGGCAGGGATGCCCTGAAGGCCGCCCGGTAAACTACCAGCATGCTTCATTTTATCTGCGCCTTTAAAAGCGAGGCACAACCCCTGCTAGAGCATTACTCCCTCAAGCACCAGGGTGACGCAGGGCTTTTTAATATTTACCTGGACAAGAGCCAGCACACCTCTCTCACTATCTGCGGAATGGGAAAAATCTCAGCTGCCAGCGCAGTCCTGTACTGCCATTCCAGGTTTCCGGGCAATGCCAATGATATATGGATCAACCTGGGTATCGCAGGTCACAGGGAGCGGGAGATTGGTGAACTGCTGGTCTGTGAGCGGGTGGAAGACGCCGGTAGTGGACAGGCCTGGTATCCACAGTTGCTGGTGGATACAGCGATTCCAGCAGCCTCTCTCCTGACACTTGATCGACCATTCGATGAATACTCCGAGAAGCTGTATGACATGGAAGCAAGCGGTGTATTTCACGCCGCCTGTCGAGTCACTACCCTCGAATTCATACACGCACTGAAAATTGTGTCTGATAATGAGAAAAACCCACTCTCCAGGCTTGATAGAAATGCAGTGAGCCAGCTGGTTGCTGAGAAACTTGAAGATATCGTTGGGTACGCTGACTCGCTTTGGGAATTATCCCGGCAGCTACCCGCCAGCGCCGATATAAACGAGGACCAGGAAAAGTATCTTGATGCAGCGCATTTTACATCTTCACAACAATCACAACTGCTGACCCTGCTACAGCGTCACCGTGTTTTATTTCCTGGACGAGACCCTTGCGAATTGATTAATCCCGGTATGAATGCCTCGAATCTCCTGCGCAACCTGCGTGAGCACATGGATGATGCACCATTCCGTCTACAGGATGATAAACCACGTGATTAACTCCCTGTATATTGAAAATGACGTGGCAAATCATCCGCGTGTTCTTGAGATCATTGACAGGTTCAAGGGGATCAGAATCACCCCCTGTAATCGGTATACGGAAATATTCAACAGGAAGGCACAAAGTTTTCGCCTGCAAAAGCAAAAGCCCTCCCTGATACTGGCAAAAAAGCATGACAACTTCCTGTGTCGACCTCCCGACGGTTATCACATAGGTGCGCAAAACAACTATTACTTTTCTCACATGTTGAACTGCATCTACGATTGTCGCTATTGTTTCCTGCAGGGAATGTATCATTCCGCGCACTATGTGCTGTTTGTCAATTACGAAGATTTCCAGTCAGAAATAGAATCCTCTATCCTGCGGGAGGAAAGCGGCCCGGTGCATTTCTTCTCGGGCTATGACTGCGACAGCCTGGCCTTTGAACCGGTTAGCGGCTTCGTGGAAAGCTTTTCTCCACTTTTCATAAAGTACCCGCAGGCATTGCTGGAACTGAGAACCAAGAGTACCCAGGTACGCTCACTGCTAGGCAGCGAGGCAATAGCAAACGTTGTTGTTGCATTCAGCCTGATGCCAGCAAGCAGTGCCGAGCTACTTGAGCACCGTGCCCCGTCACTGGAAAGACGAC
>CAZXDV010000026.1:0-19918 GCA_964639535.1 uncultured Enterobacteriaceae bacterium
GTTCTTCCGCATACTTGTAGCTGATGTTATGCGCATTAATAACCAGATGACCGGAATCGATACCGCTGTCGAGCTGTAACCTGGACACCCCTTCTTTTTCTATTCGTGCCTTTCTCAGGCGACGCATGTCTTCAAGTTTTCGAACCTTGCCTTCGTTTCGGGTTCGCCTGGCCTTGATGCCCTTGCGAACCCATACTTCATATTCTGCAAGCTTCCTGTCAAACTTCCGGGCCGCTTTTAATTCCGCCTCCAGCTCAACTTGTTTACGCCGAAGATACTCAGGGTAGCTACAGTCGAATGACGTAAGACCTCCCCTGTCCAGTTCGATTATGCGACTGGAAATACGCTGCATTAGCTTTCGGTCATGGGTGATAAAGAGCAAGGCGCCCTGAAACCCGGCGAGAAACTCCTCCAGCCAGCTAATCGACTCTATATCAAGATGGTTGGTAGGCTCATCAAGCAATAGAAGATCAGGTTCACTGACAAGGGCCTGTGCCAGCATGACGCGACGTCGGGTTCCACCGGAGCAGGTGTCAAAAGGGGTATTCGCGTCCAGTTCAAGCCGGTCAAGTACCGATTCCACTTTCTGATTGAGATTCCAGCCATCCAGCATTTCAATCTCGTGCTGCACGGCGTCAAGACGCTTCATCTCGGCTTTCCCGGCACGGGCCGAAAGTTCACGGTATTCCATCAGCAACTCGCCGAGATGGCCAAGTCCACCGGAAACAATGTCATGTACGCTTTTACGTGAGCCCTCCGGGACATCCTGGCGCAGGAAGCCTGCCTTGAGTCTTTCCCTGGTCCATACTTCGCCTTCATCCGCTTCGAGTTCTCCACTGATCACTTTTAACAGGGTCGATTTACCGGCCCCGTTTCGACCCAGCAGGCAAAGTCTCTCACGTGCTTCAATCTTGAGATTGACCCGGTCCAGGACGGGGGACTGGCCAAAGGCCAGGGACAGGTCGCGCAATGTCAGGATGGCCATACAATCACTTGCATCAGGGCTTGAGAGAATAAAGTTGTGTGCATAGTCCGATTTTGAGCTATCTGCGCTTTTCCATTGATGTAATTATCCATTACAGTATGACCCGTGAATAACTGGTATGTATATATTGTAAGGTGCTCAGACGAAAGCCTGTATACCGGCATTACCACGGATCCGGAGCGACGTGTCCTTGAGCACAATACCGGGGGACGGAAAGGCGCAGGTTGTACCAGGGCTCGACGGCCGGTTTCCCTTGTTTACACTGAAAATGCGGCGTCGCGTTCGAGTGCGGCAAAGCGAGAGTACCAGATCAAGCAACTTAGCAGGAAGGAAAAACTTGCACTCGTTAGTGAAGCAACAGCTATGAGAATGGACCTGGCCAGTGACTGAGAATACTGAAATCACATTTCTTATAGGGCAGGCGAAAAGCGGCGATGTAACCGCGCAGCTGACCCTCGCGGGTCTATATGATAGCGGTCTCGGTGTTGCGCAGAACATGGGCCTGGCTGCACAGTGGTACCGCGAGGCGGCAAAACAGGGTTCCGTGGAGGCACAGGCTCGAATCGGTGAGATGTATCTTGAAGGCACCGGGATAAAACAAAATTTTGACGAGGCTTTTTACTGGCTGCGACTGGCAGCGGGTCATAATAACCCTGATGCCATAGCCGTGCTGGGATGGAGCCATCAAAATGGCATTGGCACCAGGATCAATTACAAGAAGGCGTACCAGTGCTACAAGCGTGCAGCCGAACTTGGTCATGCCCAGGCACGCTACAATCTCGGTGTGATGTATGCCAATGGACTGGGCACACAGAAAAATGAAGTCTCCGCGGTAAAGTGGTACCGAAAAGCCGCCAAGCAGGGAAATCTTCGAGCGCAGCTCAACCTTGGTTTGTGCTCGCTGAATGGGCATGGTGTTCCACAGTCCGACGTGGATGCGGTTGAGTGGTTTCGAAAGACTGCTGACCTGGAATTTTCAAAGGGGCAATATAATCTTGGGCAGATGTACTTGCAGGGTCGCGGAGTACCGCAGGATTATCATATCGCCGCCGAATGGTTTGAGCGCGCCGCGGAGCAGGACTATGACCGTGCACAGTACGAGCTGGCAATGTTGTACCTCAAGGGTAAAGGCGTGGAAAAAAATGAAGCAGCTGCATTTGACTGGCTGGATAAGGCTTCATTGAATGGCTATTACAAGGCTCGCTACCAGCTTGGCCGCATGTACGCAGATGGAACTGCTGTAGAAGCAGATCAGCGAGTGGCAGTGACCTGGTTCCATTCAGCGACCGAAGAAGACTATGCACCGGCACAATATCAACTCGGCAAGCATTACGAGGAAGGGAAGGGTGTAGAGCAGGATGAAACAATAGCGATGGCCTGGTACCTGAAAGCCGCCATGCAGCGAAATGAAGCGGCACAATATCACCTGGGCTTGCTCTATGGCCAGGGCAGGGGCACCGAAAAGGATTACGTTAAATCCTACGCCTGGCTTTACCTGGCATTTCAAAATGGTGAAAAGCGAGCACAAAAGGCCCTGAAGGCGGTAGCAGACAAGCTTGACCCCGTGCAACACGTTGAGGCTGAAAGCCTCGGTCAAAGCTTTGTGGAAAAATACAATAATACCTGAAACCAAGCAGTGCTGGTTGTCATTAATGAAGCCTGAAACACGTCCGGAGGAATAATGCAAAACGACGAAATTGAGAAAAACACCGATATGCTGCAAAAGATTTTTGAAATGCAGGCAGATCTCAATAATTACGTTTTCAACAAGAACCAGCTTGTTGACGGCGATGGTAATACTTTGACCATGGATGCCATTTTCAAGGCGGTCAATAACGATGAGCTAAAAGTAAACCAGTTGCCCAACAAGTGGCTGGCAAATTACTCAAAAGCAATGAGTGAAGAAGTTAACGAACTGGACGAGGAATTGTTATGGAAGTGGTGGAGTAAGGACGAGATCGATATCCAGAATATACGGGTAGAACTAATAGATATTCTTCATTTCCTCGTGTCAGCCCTTATATGTGCAGGCCTGACGCCTGAAAAAGTATTCGACATTTATTGCCAGAAACATTCAGTTAACCTGAATCGCCAGGACCAGGGTTACAGCAAGTCCAACAAGACCGAAGCAGACAACAAGTCCATAGGTTAAAAAATGAAGAAAATCCTGTTTTGTTATCTATTCCTGTTTTCCGGTTTTGCTCTTGCGGCTTCCGCTGAAGATAAACGTCTAAACAACCTGTTTGACCGAATCTGGGAGTTCCAGATGCTCAGCGACCCGACTTTTGCGACCTATGTCGGATACCCCGGGCAAAATGCAAACTGGCGCGATGTAAGCCTTGAAGCGGTCAGCAAGAGTGATAAACAGCTCCGTTCTTTCCTTGAAGAAATACGCGCTATCGACAGCTCGAAATTAAGCGAAACTTCGGCTTTTGACCAAATGCTGGTAGAAAAACACCTGGCTGACCAGGTTGCCGGGATACAGTTTCCGGAAGAGCTCATTTTGATCTACCAGCTCGGCGGTGTTCAGCAGGACGTCGCCGGAACGCTGGAGATGATGCCAAAGGCGAAAGCACAGGATTTTGAAGATCGTATAGCACGCCTTTCAAAAGTAGCGGGCCTGGTGGATGACACCATTGCGGTTTTACGGGTAGGCCTGGACAAGGGTGTCACTCCACCTGCGGTGACCCTGAGGGATGTGCCCCAGCAAATACGCAATGTCATGACGGAAAATCCTGCAGACAGTCCATTGCTGGCGAGTTTTACGGGTTTTCCGGAAACTATATCCGCCGCGCAGCAGGCTGACTTGATAGCACGGGCAAAGAAAATTATCTCCGGTGAGATCAACCCGGCGTTCGAACGCCTGCTGCAATTCATGGAGCAGGAATATATACCCGGTTCAGCCAGCTCGATTGCCATGAAAGATCTTCCTCGCGGTGAGGCCTGGTATCGTCACCGTGTCCGGCATTACACCACTCTTGATAAGGATCCGAGGGACATCCACGAGCTCGGCCTCAGCGAAGTAAAGCGTATTCGCGCTGAAATGGACCGGGTGATAGCGGAATCAGGTTTCAAGGGAAGTTTTGCCGAGTTCACCGAGTTCCTGCGAACAGATCCGCAGTTTTTCACAAAAACACCGGAAGAATTGCTCATGCGCTACCGTGACATTGCCAAGCGCGCTGACCCCGAGCTGGCAAGGTTGTTTGGAAAACTACCGAGGCTTCCATACGGTGTCATTCCGATCCCGGATTATGCTGCCAAGTCACAGACAACGGCTTACTACTGGGGTGGGTCAAGCAAGGATGGTCGCCCGGGATATTTTTACGCCAACACGTATGCTCTGGAAACACGACCGACCTGGGAAATGGAGGCCCTGACCTTGCATGAAGCCATGCCTGGTCATCACCTGCAAATTTCACTGGCCCAGGAATTACCTGAAGCCCATCCTTTGCTACGTAACCTTTTTTACACGGGCTTTGTCGAGGGTTGGGGGCTCTATTCTGAAAGTCTTGGTGAGGAAATGGGTTTTTACCAGGATCCGTACAGCAAGTTTGGCCAACTCACTTACGAGATGTGGCGTGCGGTTCGACTGGTGGTTGATACCGGCATGCACCTGTTCGACTGGGACAGGCAAAAAGCGATTGATTTTTTTGCGGCCAATACAGCCAAGACCCTGCACGATATTGAAGTGGAAATAGACAGGTATATTGCCTGGCCAGGACAGGCACTTGCCTACAAGCTGGGGGAACTCACGATAAAGAACCTGCGCGCAAAGGCCGCTGCCAGGCTGGGAGATGAATTTGATATTCGCGAATTTCATGACCAGGTCCATGCCAGGGGTGCAGTGCCGCTGGATGTGCTTGAGTCAAGGCTGAACAAATGGATAGATTCAAAGACTAATTAGGCCTTGCTATTGGCGTTTCTGCGCAACCAGCAAGGCTTCGTTCCTTGAACCCTGCGACAGGTCACCCACCGTGCTTTCCTCCCTGTAAAACAGCAGCCTGAGTTCCCTGAAGTGTCCAAGTAATTCATTTTCCCCAAGACGATAGTCCGGGTTGCCAGGACCCGCATCGCTGGCGGCATCCAGGATAAAGGTCTGGTAAAAAATTAGTCCGCCTTCACGTAACGCCAGCCCCAGCGCAGGCATAATTGTCCGGTCCAGGAAACGACTGACAACGATGACATCGAAGGAGTTGCTGGCAGGCGGCGTAGTACAAACATCCCTTGACTCGAGAGTGAGGGAAATACCCTGTGAGTCAGCCTGCCTGGCCAGGTTGTCAAGGGCGACCTGGCTGATGTCCCAGGCGTGGGTATCGAGACCGTGTGCAGCCAGCAGCAGTGCATTGGCCCCTCGACCGCAGGCGAGGTCCAGGGCCTTGCCCTTGCCAGGCAAAAGGTGCGTGTTTTCCCTCAGCACCTCGGCAGCCGCGCTAGCCGGACTGGAATTCCTGGAATAAATATCATCCCACTTTTCCCGATCCGCCCCTGTCATCAGCGGCGCCAGAAAGTTGGTGTCAGGAGTACCAGCAGGGTAAATATTTCAAGACGCCCCAGCAGCATGGCCACGCATAAAACCCACTTGGCCACGTTGTTAATGTCTCCGTAGTGGGCAGATACATCACCAAGACCCGGACCCAGGTTGTTCATGCATGCGGCCATGGCTGAAAATGCTGTTACCTGGTCAAGTCCCGTGGCCATCAGTATTAGCATGAGGAAGGCAAACATCGCCACGTATGAAGCAAAGAAGCCCCATACTGCGTTGATAATGGATTCCTGCACGGGGCGTTCACCCAGCTTTATGTGGATTATCGCGTTTGGGTGTACCAGCCTGTATATCTCACGAATGCCCTGCTTGAATAGAAGTACAACCCGAATCACCTTGAGCCCGCCCCCGGTGGAACCGGCACAGGCGCCAAAAAAACTGGCGAACAGGAGTAATACGGGGAGAAATGTAGGCCAGCCCTGGTAAGTGGCGGTAGTGTAACCAGTCGTTGTGGAAATGGAGACCGTCTGAAATACGCCATGGATTATTGCCGTAAAGGGATCGTCATATACGTTCTTGTAGACCAGGTAAGAGCAGGAAATCACGCAAATCGAGACAAGCACTGAGAAATAGGCCTTTAGCTCGGTATCAAAGAAATACGGTTTCAGGTTCATATTTCGCCAGGCAAGAAAATGCAGGGTGAAATTAATACCAGCGATAAACATGAAAACGACTGCGATAGCGTCAATCAGCGTGTTATTAAAATAACCGATACTGAGATCGTGCGTCGAAAATCCACCGATAGACACCGTCGAAAAACTGTGCGCTATTGCATCGAAAAATGTCATGCCTGCAACCCAGTAAAGCATGGCGCAGCTAACCGTCAGGGCCAGGTAGATGTACCACAGCGCCTTGGCCGTTTCGGTGATACGCGGTGTCAGTTTTGTATCCTTTATGGGACCGGGAGTCTCAGCGCGGTAAAGCTGCATACCACCGACACCCAGCAGGGGAAGGATGGCCACTGCCAGCACGATAATTCCCATACCTCCCAACCACTGTAGCTCCTGCCGGTAAAACAGGATGGACAAGGGAAGATCATCGATGCCGGTGATAACGGTGGCGCCTGTTGTGGTCAACGCCGATAGAGACTCAAATGCTGAATCGGTGAAAGATAAATACGGGTTATCTGAAAGAACCAGGGGAATCGCACCCGTCAGTCCAAGCCCGGCCCAGAAGAGTACCACCACAACAAACCCGTCACGAAGTCTCAATTCCTTTTTTACACGGCGCACCGGGAACCAAAGGATTGCCCCCAGTGTAATCGTAATTAACAGCGCCATGGCAAAGGCAGTGAGTGCACCATCCTGGGTCCACCAGGCAATAGCCAGGGGTGGTAGCAAAGTGATGCTGAACAAAGCCAGCAATATACCAAGGATGCGCTGGATTACCGCGTATTGCACTTAAAGCTTACCTGAAGCTGAAGCTGTAAATTTGATCCCCATGAGACTGGCCGGCCTAGAGAAAGGTCACGCTCACCTGGAACAGGCGTTCGACCTCGGGAACCCGTTTCTTGTCTGCCACCAGCAGTATCACGTGGTCCTCTGCTTCGATGACGGTGTCGTGATGCGCGATAAGCACGTTTTCATCACGAACAATGGCGCCAATACTGGTGTCCTCGGGCAACGATATATCTTCTATCGCACGACCCACAACGTTGGAAGACTGCCGGTCACCGTGGGCGACGGCCTCGATGGCCTCGGCGGCCCCACGTCGCAATGAATGTACCACCACGACATCACCACGACGAACATGAGCAAGCAGGCTGCCAATGGTAGCCTGTTGTGGAGAAATCGCGATGTCGATTACGTCGCTTTGGACCAGGTCGACATAGGCCGCCCTGTTAATAAGCGACATCACCTTGGGTGCGCCGAGACGCTTGGCCAGCATGCAGGAAATTATGTTGGCCTCGTCAGCATTGGTTAATGCACAGAAGATGTCTGTTTCATCTATATTTTCTTCAATGAGGAGATCTTCATCAGCGGCATCCCCCTGCAAAACGATGGTATTACTGAGTTCCTCCGAAGCCCTGTGAGCCTGCGCCACGTCCAGCTCAATGAGTTTTACCTGGTAGTCTTTTTCAAGAAAGCGAGCCAGGCGAATACCGATGTTTCCTCCGCCGGCTATCATCACCCGCTTTACCGGCTTTTCCTTTGCCCGCACGGTTTTTAACAGGGTCCTGATATGTTTTGGCGCGCCGATAATAAAAAGTTCATCATTCTTCTCGATCAGCGTGTCGCCGTCTGGAATGATCCCGGCGCCTTCCCTGAATATGGAAACAACGCGATAGTCGATGTTGCTCAACTGCTCGCACATATCGACAATCTTTTTTCCCACCAGGATGCCATCCGGTAAAACGCGGATTGCTACCATCTGTGCCTTACCGGAAGCAAAATCCAGCACCTGCAGCGCCCCGGGAAAGCTGACCAGCCGTGCGATGTACTCCGTAACAAGCTGTTCCGGGCTGATAAGGACATCAATTGGCAGGGCTTCCTGTGCAAACAGCATGGCATTATTCTGGTAATCAAGGCTGCGAACACGGGCAATTTTCGTTGGTGTGTGAAAAAGCGTGTAAGCAACCTGGCACGCGACCATGTTTGTTTCATCGCTGTTTGTTACCGCGATAATCATATCTGCATCATTGGCACCGGCCTTGGCAAGCACGGAGGGATGAGAAGCTATGCCATGAATCGCCTGGAGATCGAATCGCTCGCTGAGGTTCTGTAACAACCTCGCGTTAATATCCACAACGGTAATGTCGTTGGCTTCATTGACAAGGTTTGCCGCCACTGAGGAGCCGACTTGCCCTGCACCAAGAATGATGATTTTCATTGTTCTGAACCAGGCAGGATTTTAAAACCTGGGAGACCGGCGCTACTATGATTGTTATCCCACTTCACGTGTTCACATCAATTCTTGATATCGATGCCCAGGGTTTTAAGCTTGCGATAAAGATGGGTGCGTTCCATTCCAACAGCCTTGGCAATCTTGCTGACACTGCCTCCCGCCTGTTTCAGCTGGTACTCAAGGTAGGCTTTTTCAAAACGCTCGCGCGCTTCGCGTAGTGGCATATTAAAATTGTAAAGGTCGTCCGAATAACGGGTACTGGGTTGCTCTCCCAGCGCTGTTTCCACTTCTTCGAGGTCAATCATTTCGCTGCTGCCCAGTATCAGCAGTCGTTGTATCAGGTTTTTTAGTTCCCGCAGGTTTCCAGGCCAGCTGTACGTTCGCAGGCGGTTCTGCGCAGCGGTAGAAAATCGCCGGTAAGTTAGCCCATCCTGCTCGACGAAATGATTGACAAAATATTCCAGTAATTCCGGGACATCTTCGAAGTGCTCGCGTAATGGTGGAATTTTCAGGGGGATAACATTTAGAAGAAGCAGGAGGTCATCCCTGAATTCTCCATAAGCGACCTTGTCTTCAAGGCTGTGGCGAGTAGCCGCGATAACCCTGGTATCCGCAGCCACCGGCTGCATACCTTCGTTGCGGGTAAAACTGCGGGACTCCAGTGCAGCGTGAAGCCTGGCCTGCGACGCCATGTCCAGGTCTGCAATGTCTTTCAGGAAAAGGGTGCCCCCGTTGGCCTGTTCCAGGAAACCCTTGTGCAGGTTTTCTCCATCTTCGTGCCCGAAAAGTTCGGCACCCATAGCTTCCTCGGTGGAACCGGAAAGGCTTACGCTAACGAATGGCCCTTCCTTTCTCTCGCTTTTTGAATGCAGATAGCGAGCGACAAGTTCCTTGTCAGTCCCGGACTCGCCAGTAATGAGCACGGGCGTGTCATGGTTGGCGATTCTTGATACCTGGTCCTTGAGCTTGACGATTAGCTTGCTTTTACCTACCAGTTCGATACTTCGCTGGCTGTAATTGCGTAGGCGCAGGTTTTCATTTTGTAGCTGGTTTCTTTCCAGCGCGTGTTTCACTGTCAGCACGAGCTTTGCCAGCGAAAGCGGTTTTTCAAGGAAATCGTAAGCACCAAGGCGAGTTGCCTCGACGGCGGTTTCCACGGTGCCATGCCCCGACATGACGATCACTGGCGAATTTAGCTCACCACTCTCAGACCATTGCTTGAGAAGGGTAATGCCATCGATATCCGGCATCCAGATATCGAGGATAATAAGGTCAGGATGACTGGATGATCGAAGTGTATTGGCCTCGGTGCCATTGGCCGCAACAAAGACTTCAAAGCCTTCGTCTTCGAGAATTTCTTTGACCAGGCTACAAATGTCTGGCTCGTCGTCAACGACGAGAACTTTTCCCTTAGTCATATACGTAAGCTTTTCAAAATGAATATTATAGCAGCTGGAATTACCGCTAGGACCCGCTATTAGCTCTCAATTCCCGCATATTAGCAGTATATTCAGCGCTTGCCACAGGTAATCGTATCACCGCGCAGGCCCCGTCAGTATCCTGGTTATTTTCCATCCATACAATTCCGCCATGTTCCTCGATAATTTTCTTCACTATGGCCAGCCCGAGCCCCGTTCCTTTTTGCTTCGTGGTGACATAAGGCTCAAAGATATTTCCGATCAGGTCATCATCAATACCCATGCCCTCATCCATTATGCGTACCTCTATAAAATCGACACCGGTTTCGCTGACAAGTTTAGAGGAAATTCCCAAATGCCTGTCCGGGTGGCCCTCCAGGGCATCAAAGGCGTTATTTAGCAGGTTATTAAAAACCTGGCGCAGGCGGCTTGGATCGGCCTTGATCTGCGGAATATCACCCGACAGGTCAAGCTTAATTACGATTTTCGAATCCAGCGTCGAGTACAGGTCAACAGCTTCCTTGATAAGTTCATTGATATTCATGAATTCCGGGGATGTGCCCGGCGCCCGTGCATACTCGGTGAAGGTATTGACCATGTGCTTCATGGTTTCAACCTGCTGCACGATAGTATTGGTCAGACGGTCCAGCGTATCGGCGTGTTCCTCGTCCATGGAAGCGAGGTACTTGTGACGTAAACGCTCGGCTGCCAGCTTGATCGGAGTGAGGGGGTTCTTGATTTCGTGTGCCAGTCGCCTTGCCATCTCGCTCCAGGCGGCGTCTTTTTGCCCCTGGATTAGCGCCGTGATGTCATCAAACACGATCACGTAGATCCTGTCAGTGCTTTCGTTACCAAGAAAAATGGACGTGCCGCTACTCATGAGGATTTGCCTGCCACTGGCACCAAACAGGGTGATTTGTTCACGCCAGTCATCCTGCTTGTCCATGTTCGCTGAAATTGCAGAAACAAATTTTTCAAGATATCGATACTGGCTGGCTATTTCAGGTAATGGTTTTCCAATAAGCTGCTTGATATCAGCAGATAATATCTGCCCACTGCTGATATTGGCAGTTCTAACTTTCCTGTTCCCGTCCAGCGCAAGCACGCCCGAAGATAGTCTGCCGAGTACCGCCTCAAGGTATGCCTGCTGTGCTTCCGACTCTTGCTGCGCCCGACTTGCGTCGTCCCTTGCCTTGCCAATCTTGCGCGTCATCTGGTTAAAAGACGCGACCAGGAACCCGAGCTCGTCCCGTCTTGTGACGGGAAGTTGTGTCTTGTAATCCCCCTCGGCAACGGCCCGGGTACCCTCGGCAAGATCGCGGATAGGTGCAGCCAGGCGTCTTGCGGAGTAAAAAGCCGCCCATACGGCGGAGAAAATACTGAATAGGAGAACCAGTGTCAGGATCAGGATAAAGCTGACCTTGAGTCGTTCACGAAGGTAGGAAAGCTCCTTGTATTTTATATAGGATTTCTCGACATTCCTGGCCAGGTCATTAATGCGTGGTGTAACCGGGAAAAGGGCAAGAATTATCCTGTCCTCGCTGGAAATATCGAGGGAGGGAACATTCACTGCCACTCGAATTGACAATCCGGAATCCTGGATCGTGTCCAGCCCAATATAGCTACTTCCCTGTTGAACCTGGAACAGGATAGTTTCGTTAGGTTGCGCGGGCACAAAGCTGAGGGTGTTGCTGGTGCTCGAGGCTATAATGCTTCCCTGGCGGGTAAGTAATGTAAATTCCTCAGCCCCTGAACGTATCCTGTATTCATCTATTTCAAAAGGCATGACAGCGTTATTTAGTTCTGTCATTTCTCCTGCTATTTGCTCGGTTTGTTTCAAAATTTCCTTCATCCTGAGATCAAGGGACAGGCGACTCAGTTCGAGAGAGTCATCCAGGGCCTGTTCAAATTCCAGGTCAAACCAGTTATCTATACCCCTGTGCAGGAAATCGAGTGAAAAATAGTAAACTATCAAAACGGGGGTAACGGACAGGGCCGCGAACATCATGACCATTCTTATTGTCATGATTGAACCGGGGATTCTCTTTCTTAGTTGTCGAACAAGACGCCGAAAATTCAGAAAAATAAGTATTGTTAACGTAACAAGCCCCACGCTTATAAAGAGCAGGAGACCCGAATATAGGTTGTCAAAGCGAGCGGAGTTTTGCAGGGCTTCGCTCATCATGACAAGCGAAGCCAGCATGAAGATGAAAAGGCAAAGCCCAATAAAGAAAATTATCTGGCCGCTTTTCCTCATTTCACCAGCCACTCGTACCAATCGCTTTTAGCACGCCAGTGCCCTGAAAAATATGCCATGGGTCTAAGCGGCGGCGGCAGGGATTCAATATCGAGCCTGGCCCTGATGTAGCCCACGTAGCTGGCCTGGTCGTCAATCGTAGACGCATCAAACAAAAAATGCTGATTGATGGTGCCGAGGTCTGTTAACGCTTCGTCCAGGTACTGGAATTGCTCTTTTTGCTCTGTTTGCAGGTTAATAAGCAGGTAATGATCGCTGAGAGCATGGCGTTCCAGCCTGAAGCTGACAGTTTCGTCCCTTGCGACCGGGTCCCATAACCATTCCCGGTTTCTCTTGACCTTTACCTGGATATCAATGGTGATTGGAATGCCGTGGCTCAGGGCCGTGATAACTTCGTCATCAAACTCGAATTCAATGAAGGCGTCCATGACGTAAATCTCGTCAACCAGGGTCGAGGTTGCGTACTCGATGGACATGTCACTGGCAACAACCGCGGAGCTCAGCGTCGACAGGAGCAGTGCAAGGGGCAAGATTCTCTTCATCGCCTGGAAAACCCCGTCAGCCTGTGTCGACTTTTTCGAGTAAGGCGTAATAAAAGCCATCTGTGTCTTCCAGCACAGGCAGGGCCTGGCGACCAAAGCGGGTTTCCGCCCCCCAATTGGCCGACATTGGTACCACCCTGGCACCTGGATTATTTTGCATGTGCCCTTCGATCTGCATATCGTTTTCGTCATGAAAAATTGAGCATGTGCAATATAACATTTTGCCGCCAGGTTTAAGCACTGCCCAGAGATTTTGCAGCAGCGAGGACTGGAGTTCATGCAAATCTTCAAGCTGCTTCGGGCTTCTGAGGAATTTAATGTCCGGGTGACGCCTGACGATACCACTGGCACTGCAGGGTGCGTCCAGCAGTATCCGGTCAAACAGCTTGCCATCCCACCACTTTCCGACCTGCTGAGATTCAGCCTCAAGGATCTCAAAAGAGAGTTTTAGCCTGTCACGGGTTTCCCCGAGTAAACGGGTACGCTGGGAATTTCGGTCAATTGCGATCAGTGTGTCAATTTGCGGCTGTGCCTCCAGGATGTGTGCCGATTTGCCTCCGGGCGCAGCACAGGCATCCAGGACCCGATCATGCGGCCTGGCATCCAGCAGTCCGGCAGCAAGTTGAGCCCCCTGGTCCTGTACCGAAATACTTCCGTCAGCGAAACCGGGCAAGCCAGTGATCTCTTTCGGGCTGTCCAGTTTTATTCCCGCTGCAGACAGGGGCAGGGCACTCGAGTCGATTTCCATGGACCGCAATTTTTCCAGGTACACATCCCGCTGAGCTTGCAACAGGTTGACGCGAAGATGCATTGGCGCCTTTTGATTGTTTGTCTCCAGCAGGGACTGCCAGTGCTCTGGCCAATCCTGCTTTAGCCTTTTTATAAACCAGCCTGGATGGGCATACAGCGCAGCGGGTACATTTTTCATTTCATTCTCAAGCTTTTCCTTCTCGCGCTGAAAACGTCGCAGGACCGCGTTGACAAGGTTCTTTGCCCAGGGTTTGCCAAGCGAGTTGCAGGCGTCCACGGTTGCCGATACCGCTGCGTGTTCCGGGGTTCGCATGAATTCGAGCTGGTATATTCCCAGCATCATCAGTACGGACAGCTGCTGGTCCTTTCTCTTGAGTGCCTTGTCCAGCAAGCTGTTTACCAGCCACTGCAGGCGCGGGTACCAGCGCATTACGCCGTAACAAAGTTCCTGGACAAAAGCCTGGTCCCGCTTGCCGAGCGTCTCAAGTGACTTTTCATCCAGCGCCTGGTCCAGGTGTTTGAAATCGAATACCACCAGGGCCAGGATGTCGACTGCTATGGCCCTTGTATTTACCTGCCGGTTTTTCAAGGCACCGCCCGGGGTGCCAGGAAGGAATGATGGCCATTGAGAAATTCGTCTACATGGACCGCTTTCTTGCCCGGTAACTGTAAGCGAATCACTCGCAGCGCCTGGTCACCGCATACCACGTCAAAGCCGCCATTTCCTCCATCAAGCACAGTTCCCGGTGAAAGGTCTGACCCGGGACCTTGCCGGACTTCAGCTTCCCATATTCGCATCTCCACGCCATTGAGCTGCGTAAAACAGACGGGCACGGGATTGAAGGCTCGAATTTTTCTTTCTATTTCCTGTGCCGGTCTTTGCCAGTCAATCTCGGCTTCGGCGCGGCTGATTTTTCCTGCATAGCAACTTTCGGAATCATCCTGCTGCCGGGCTACTACGGAGCCGTCGGCCATCTTGCCGAGACACTCCGCCAGTACTTCCGCACCCAACAGGGCAAGGCGATCATGCAGGGTGCCGGCAGTATCATCGTCGTTAACAGGGGTGCTGGCCTGCAGCAGGATATCACCCGTATCAAGACCGCGATCCATCTGCATGATGGTGATCCCGGATACTTTATCCCCGGCTTCGATTGCACGCTGGATCGGTGCGGCGCCTCGCCACCTCGGTAACAGCGAGGTATGCACGTTGACACAACCCATGGCTGGTTTTTGAAGAATTGATGCAGGAATGATGAGGCCGTAAGCCGCAACGACCATGACATCCAGTTCATCAAGCAAATTTGAATCTATGTCAGCGGGCTTTTCCGGTTGGTGGACGCTTATACCCCGGGCTTCCGCGAGTAGCTTGACCGGGCTTTTTCTTATTTTTCGACCGCGACCGGCGGCACGGTCAGGCTGGGTTAATACGCAGGTGATGTCAAAGCGATCGTCGCCCAGCAGCAATTCCAGGATTGTTGCCGCCAGTTCAGGTGTGCCTGCGAAAGCGACTTTCAGTGGTAGCGCCAAAATGACCGGGACTCGAACTGCGTAAAATTAAGGATTGTTAAGTTATGCCTGCCTGTCTAGATCAGCTGCGCCTGTAACTTTTCCTGCTTCTCTATTTTTTTCATCAGGCGCTGTCTTTTGAGTGGCGACAGGTAATCAATAAACAATTTGCCATCGAGGTGGTCGATTTCATGTTGAATACAGACTGCGAGTAGTCCATCCGCTTCTTCTTCGTGCATTTCTCCATCGGCATCAAGATAGGAAATGCGAATATTCTCTGCCCGCTCAACATCGTCGTAATAACCCGGTACCGAGAGGCAGCCTTCCTGCATTTGCTCGGTGCCATCGCTGGAGAGGATGGTAGGGTTGATCAATACCCGTGGTTGATTGCGGTCTTCGCTGACATCAATAACGATTATGCGTTTTTGTATATTGACCTGGATGGCTGCAAGCCCAATCCCGCCTTCGTCATACATTGTTTCCAGCATGTCCTCGGCAATCCCCTTGATCTCGCTGTTCACCGCCTCCACCGGGCTGGCTTTCTTTCTTAATCTGGGGTCAGGAAAATGCAATACTTCCAGTTTGGTCATTAAAGGCCCTCTCCACTACTACTTCTAAGCTACTGATAGTATACAGGAAAATACATAAATGGCCTGAGAATATAGCGTAATGTTGGTTATGCGCCTAACTTTTTGCTAGACTTTTTGCTAATCTACATTAAGGAATTCCCCTAAGGTACCAGCGATGCTAAATAAAATTGTACTTACTGCCGGCTTGCTATTGCTAGCGATAAGCCCATTGCAGGCCGATGAAATCAAGCTAAACGAGGATCAGCCTGGTTCTTACGTTGTCGTGGAAGGTGACACACTGTGGGATATTTCTTCCAGGTTCCTGCAGGAACCGTGGCGTTGGCCGGAAATATGGCAAGGTAATCCGCAAATCGCCGACCCGCATCTTATCTACCCTGGTGACGTCATTAGCCTGACCTACCAGGACGGATCCCCGGTACTCACCGTCAACAGCGACGGTACCGTTCAACCACGCAGGCGTTCAGGCAGAACCGTGAAATTGTCACCCAGGGTTCGTTCCACTGAAAATGTCGATTCAATCCCATCTATTCCGGTTGATGTTATTGAACAGTTCCTGGTGAGACCGCTGGTGGTCAACGAGGACGAAATGGAAGGCTGGCCCTACATCGTGTCGAATTATGACAACCATTTGATCGCCGGTACCGGTAGCCGCGTTTATGTCCGCGGTCTTTCCGGAAGTTCTGTTGGCGAACGTTATTCAATCTACCGCAGGGGACCGGCCTACCAGACGGGCACCGGCGATTCACGCCGAATCATTGGCTACGAAGCACTGCATGTGGCGGACGCTGTTATTGAACGTTCCGGAGACCCGGCTACCGCGGTTATTGTTGATGCAACCCGCGAAGTGTTGCCTGGTGACCGTTTCGTGGCGCAGTCAAGTAGTGACATAAACAGGGACTTTATTCCCCGTTCTCCATCAAGCTCCATTAATGGCAGCGTTATCTCTGTAATTGACGGTGTCTCAGAGATTGGACAATACCAGGTAGTGGTACTGGATGTAGGAGAAACCCAGGGGCTGTCGAATGGTAATGTTGTTGGTGTTTATCAAAGCGGTGCAATTATTGCTGACCGGGTAAACGCGGATGCACAGTGGCGCCGCGCCGGGGAGAAAGGAGACAGCGTATTTGACGGAGATGCCTTCATGGATTATCTCGGCAGGAAAAGAGCAGCCGGGGAGCCTGTCCAGTTACCTGACGAATACGCCGCCGTAGTCATGGTTTTTCGAACTTTTGGAAACATAAGCTACGGGCTGGTAATGGAAGCGAATGCACCAATTCACCTGAATGACGCAGTACGCAACCTGTAGTCATACCGTAGTAACAAATCTCTTAATAAAGCCAGTGAATTGATATTCACTGGCTTTTTTTTTGCCCTCGGTGTCCGTGCTCACATAATTATCTACTCGGGGAATGCTACCGTCTTCAGCAGGCTTCACGCTTGAAGAGAGGATGATAGACGAGAGTATTTTTAACGAAGGCTACCTGCCATTTCTGCTTGCATTGCTCCGCGTTCCGGGCTTTGGCTCAAGGACCATCATGCAACTGTGTGAATATGCAGGTTCGCCCGAACTTGTATTCAAGCTCCCGCCTGCTGAGCTTGAATCACTTGGGGTAGATAAAAATGCCATTGAGTTTATCGCGTCACCTCACTGGTACAGGGTGGATGAGGATATTGAGTGGCAGGCAAATAACAATAGCCATCACATTCTTACGCCTGCCTGCGAGAATTATCCCCGCTTACTGCGGGAGGTGGTGGACTTTCCACCGGTAATTTATGCCAGGGGCCAGGTAACATGCCTGGACTCCCTGCAACTGGGCGTCGTCGGAACCCGAAAACCCACCGCGGATGGGCGGCGTCTCGCACGAAGCTTTTGCCGGCAACTTGCCGAACAGGGCATTGCTATCACCAGTGGTCTCGCCATTGGTATCGACACTGTCGCCCACCAGGGCGCGCTTGAGGCAGGCGGAGTTACCCTTGCTGTCATGGGCCACGGTTTGTCGGAGGTGTATCCGCGCAGGAACAGGAAGCTGGCTGAACAAATTTGCGATAGCGGTGTCCTTGTTTCGGAGTTTCCCCTTGAATACAGGCCGCAGCCCCACAACTTCCCCAGGAGAAACCGCATTATAAGCGGTATGAGTCGCGGCGTACTGGTGGTGGAGGCCGCCCGGAAAAGTGGCTCATTGATTACCGCCCAGTGCGCCGTGGACCAGGGCAGGGAAGTTTTTGCCATACCCGGGGCTATTTACAATCCCATGGCCCGGGGCTGTCACTCGCTCATACGCGAAGGGGCGAAACTGGTGGAGCAAGTCGTGGATATCGTGGAAGAAATTGGCCTGGTCTCCCCTGTTCCCGAAGCAGGCGAAATTGAGTCGACAGGTAGGCAGCCATTAATAAAGGGACTTGACGCCGAAGCGAAACTCCTGCTTGATAATATAGGTAATCTGCCAGCGCATATTGATTACCTTGTGGAGACAACCGGATTGCCAACAGATGCTGTTGCCGTTAATTTAACGAAACTGGAGTTACAGGGCCTGATAGAGTGTATGCCAGGAGCCAATTACATACGTAAGCCATTTGAGACATAAATAGATGAAAGAGACGGTTTTTGATGTACTGATGTATCTGTTCGATAACTATTTTGAAGAAGACTATGAAATAAACTCTGACCAGGACTCCCTCAAGTATGAATTAGTCCAGGCAGGATTCGGTGACAACCAGGTAAGCAAGGCCTTTGATTGGCTCGAAGGCCTGGCATTACAGAAAGATCTTATTCAGTCAGATAACCTGGCCGAAAAAGCAACTCTCCGGATGTACAGTGAAAGAGAGATGGAAAAACTAGATGTCAAATGTCGGGGCTTCCTGATATTTCTTGAGCAAAGCGGTGTGGTGGATGCTTATGATCGGGAAGTCGTGATCGACAGGGCCATGGCCCTGGAAGCTGACGAGATTGACCTGCAACAGTTGAAGTGGGTCGTATTAATGGTGCTGCTTAACCAGCCGGGTAAGGAAGCAGCATTTACATGGATGGAAGATATTGTTATGGAAAATTCTAAAAGCGGTTTGCACTAGTCTTTGTAATCAAGGCATTCCCATGGTGCAGGTTAGATTGAGAATAGATAAACAGAATGACTAAGTCCCTTGTAATTGTAGAATCCCCAGCCAAGTCCAAAACGCTGTTGCGTTATCTCGGCAAGGATTTCCAGGTGTTGGCCTCAAACGGGCACGTGAGGGACCTGCTGCCGAAAACCGGCGCCGTGGACACGGAGCAGGATTTCCAGATGAACTATCAGATCATCGAGAGAAATGCCAAGCAGGTCGATTCCATAGCAAAGGCCTTGAAAAAGGCCGACACACTTTACCTCGCTACTGACCCGGACAGGGAAGGCGAAGCCATATCCTGGCACCTTTATGAATTGCTAAAGGAGCGAGGCGCGCTTGATGGCAAGGATGTTAAGCGAGTCGTATTCCATGAAGTGACCAAGAGTGCTGTCCAGGACGCCATAGCGCATCCAAGGGAGCTGTCGGTAGATCTAATCAACGCGCAGCAAGCCCGGCGCGCCCTGGATTACCTGGTTGGATTTAACCTGTCTCCCCTGTTGTGGAAGAAAATCAGGCGTGGGTTGTCTGCAGGCCGGGTTCAAAGCCCGGCGCTAAGACTCATCGTGGAACGTGAGCAGGAGATTGAAAAGTTTGTATCCCGCGAATACTGGACCGTTGAGGCAGACCTCAATCACAAGAAGCAGGATTTCGTTGCCAGGTTGACTCACTTCGATGAGGAGAAGCTCAAGCAGTTCAGCATTGACAATAAAGACCACGCAGACAAGGTATTTGAAACACTGACCAGTGCGGCTAATGGCAAGCTGAAAGTCAGCAAGCTGGAAAAAAAGCAGCGTAAGCGCCAGCCAGCTGCACCCTTCATTACTTCTACCTTGCAGCAGGAAGCGGTTCGTAAACTCGGTTTTACCGCGCAACGCACCATGCGTATTGCGCAGCAATTGTACGAGGGTATCGATATAGGAGAGGGGGCGGTTGGTCTGATTACCTATATGCGTACTGATTCAGTGACCCTGGCAAAAGAGGCAGTAGAAGAAATTCGACAGTTCATCAGCGACACCTACGGAGAGAAAAACCTTCCGCCATCCCCAAGGGAGTACAAGAACAAGTCCAAGAATGCCCAGGAAGCCCACGAGGCGGTAAGGCCGACATCGGCATATAGAACACCAAAAGATCTCAAACCTCACCTTAACACCGAGCAATTAAAGCTTTACGAGTTGATATGGAAACGCGCGGTGGCCTGTCAAATGGTGCATGCCACGCTCGATACCGTGGCCGTGGACCTGGCGGCGGGCCCCGGCAACACGTTTCGGGCCAACGGCTCGACCGTGCGCGACAGGGGCTTCATGGCGGTCTACCAGGAAGGCCAGGATGATGCCAAGCCCGCGCCGGAAGAACGAATCCTGCCCGCCATGGCAGCAGCCGCGCA
>CAZXDV010000027.1:0-19758 GCA_964639535.1 uncultured Enterobacteriaceae bacterium
CCTCGTTTCGGCGCACGCTTCCAGGCCACGGATGAAATTAACATCTATGCCATGGTCTCCAAGGGCTATAAGCCCGGTGGCTCGAGCGTAGGTAACAACACCAACGCACCAGGCTCACCTGCGTTCTCTGTCCCCTTCAACAAGGAGGTCCTGTGGAACTACGAGATGGGTTTTAAATCCGAGCTGTGGGATAACCGCCTGCGATTGAATGCCTCATTTTTCCACATGGAATGGGAGAACCTGCAGTTTGAATCATTTTTCTTCCTGACACCGGGTGACCTGTCCACCAACTTTGAGCAGTTCATCAATATTCCCGATGCTGAAGGCAGTGGTTTCGAGGTTGATTTCGTTGCCCTGGTTACGGATAACCTGACTATATCCGGTAGCTTTGGTTACCTGGATACGGAAGTCACCAGTCCAACAACAGTCGAGCTTTCAGGTGGATGGCGACCACAGCTGCAGGGTCGTACACTTCCGAAATCTCCGGAACTCACCGCTAATATTAACGCTGAGTACCGTTTCCCAATAAGTGGAGATGCCGAAGGCTGGGTGAGACTGGAGTATATCCATCGTGATGGCCAGTATTCGGACGTTGAAGGCGTAGTTAACCAGCAGCTGATTGGTCCTGCGCCAAACAACGGCGTCATTCACACGGTTGGCCCCAACGAGTTCCCATACCTGAGTCCGGATTATGACGTACTTAATATCCGCGGCGGGGTAGAGTGGGGTGCATGGTCAGTGGTTGGCTTTGTGCAGAACCTGACCAGCGAGAACTACTACACCGGCACCCAGGAAAACTTTGGTGTGAGTGGTATTCGCCTGCGTCCAAATCCACTAACAGTTGGTGGTAACATCAGCTACCAGTGGGGCGGTTTATAAAAAACCGACATCCAGGCTGATAGTTGTATCTCGAACCCCTGTCGCTTGCGGCAGGGGTTTTTTGTTTTCTGTATGTCTACGCAGGGACCTCAGCTTGTTCCGGCTGAGCCTCTATTATCGTGAATCCCGTGTATCCATAGATGGCTGAAATGATTGGGTTAATGATATTGAAGAAACAGAAAGGAATATAAGCAAAACTGGTCAATCCAAGAACGCCGTAAATATAAGCTCCACAGGTAGTCCAGGGAACGAGGGCGGAGGTGAGCGTGCCGGCATCCTCCAGGCAACGTGAAAGATTCACCGCTGCCAGTTTTCTTCTCTCAAACTCCTTTCGCCAGATTTGTCCCGGTACAATAATCGAAACATACTGGTCACCGGCAATCATATTCATAATAAAACAATTGGACAGGGTAACGGCGATCAGGCTGCCGGTTTTCCTGGTGAAGCGAACCAGCGCAGATGAAATGGTTTCAAAGATCCCAATCCTGGAAAACACCCCCGCCATCAGCATGGCAGACAATATCAGCCAGACCGTGATAATCATACTGCTCATACCCCCACGGTTGAGTAGCTTGTCGATGACTTCCACCCCGGTATCTGCACTATAGCCACCGTAAAAGGCCTGGATCGCGCCCGTGGCCAGCGCGAGCGTTCGGGAACTATCCGGCATGTCCGCAAACCTTATAACTACTTCCTGCTGAAAGAACAGGGCAAAAACTGCCCCGATAAGTGCACCGCTGAAGATTGTCGGCAGTGCCGGTATACGTTTAAACGCCATAAACAGGAGAATGGCGAGAGGAATAAGCAGGTGAATCCCGATGTCGAACTGTGACTGCAGTGCATTGGTAAATTCCTGCAGGTCAATGGCGGACGTGGCGGGAGCGTCCATGCTGAAACCAAGGACTGCGTAAATTACCAGGGCAATGAGAAAACTTGGCACAGACACCCAGGTCATGTGCCTGATGTGAGAAAAAAGTTCGCTGCCGGCAACAGCAGGGCTGAGATTGGTTGTATCGGAAAGGGGAGACATCTTGTCGCCAAAGTAAGCCCCTGAAACGATGGCACCCACGGTAATGGGTATTGAAAGCCCAAGTACGCTGGAAATCCCCATCAGGGCCAGGCCAACGGTGCCCATAGTAGTCCATGAACTGCCTATACTCAGTGATACAAATGCACAAAGAAGACAGGCGGTGGGATAAAAAATATCCGGCGACAGGAATAACAGGCCATAATAAATCATGGTTGGTACAGTTCCGGACAATATCCAGGTCCCAATCAGCCCACCAACACAAATCAGGATAAAAATTGCATTTGATGCAACCGCTACCGACTTGCCAATCGCATCCTCAATTTCTTTCCAGCTCACGCCATTTTTCAAACCCATGAGGATTCCGATAAAGGCAGTAAACGTCAGTGCAAGCTGAATGGGTCCTCCCGTGGGGTAGTCACGGAACATCGTTACTGCGGTTGCAATACTGGCAACCAGCAGGCTGATGACAAAAACTGACTCCGCCAGGCTGGCAAGGCGCTCACCGGGGGGAGCTTCTTTGTTATTATTCATGGTAAGTGACCGTTATTTTTTGTCGCATAATACGCCACATGGCGCAATTATTCCTTTCTGCAATGCAGGACGGAGTTACTACAGGGGAATGAAGAATGAAATTTGGTGTACGACTGATACAGCACCTTGGTACGCCGAGGGATATCGTTAAGCTGGGTATTGCCGCGGACAGGGCGGGCTTTGACCACGCCTGGTTTCCCAGTGACAAGTTCATGTATCACGCCTGGGCAATTATCGTTGCGCTGGCTGAACATACCGAGCATATCGTCGTCGGTGCTAACGGCACTGAACCCTATGGTATTTCACCTGGGGAAACCGCGACCTTTATGGCAACTCTTGACAGCCTTAACAAGGGAAGAACGGCTATCGGTTACGGTATGCACACCGAAAAAATGATCGAGTGGCTCGGTATCAACGTTGATGACAGGGTGACCCGGGTCAGGGAAGCTGTTGATTTAATGAGAAAAATTTGGCGAGGTGAAGTTGCAGAATTCGCCGGGCAGGAGTTCAAGTGGTCCGACCAGTGCTACCTGCGCTTCGATGCCGAAAGAAAGGTGATTCCCATCTACGTGTCAGGTTTTGAAAAGGATGACCTGGCCCTAAGCGGCGAAATTGGGGATGGCAGCTTACCCATGGTGACGCCACCTGAGTCAGCCAAGCTAATGGTGGACAGGATAAAAGCCGGTGCCGACAAGGCTGGTCGCGATATCAGCGAGGTCGATATTTGTGGCTGTGCGTGGATATCCCTTGCTGAAGATGGCAAGAATACGGTGACAGACTCTCTCAAGGATATCCTCGCGTATTTTGGAAATTACCTGGATGAAGAAGCTCTCAATACCGTTGGATTAAGCCAGGAAAGTTTCAGGCACACGGCCAGGGCGGTAGCAGACAGGGACTACGCAAGGGCAAGGGAACTGGTCACCGGGGATATGCATGCCCTGGCTATTACCGGCTCAGCGCAGGATGCTATCAGGAAAATTGAGCTTCTTGCCGAGTCTGGTATCACCCAGGTTTCTATAGGTGGTCCACTGGGCCCTGACCCCGCGGAAACAATTCGAATCTTTGGTGAACAGGTGATCCCCTATTTTAAAACAAGCTAACTAGGTAGCGAAATCCGGGTAATCTGAAAGCTGGTGAGTTAGCAAGGTTGCAATCAGCAGCAATGCACAACTGAAATAAAGCACCAGGCTGTAATTGCCGGTTATGTCATAGCACAGCCCAAATACAGGCGGACCAAGCGAGACGCCCAGCATCATTGACGCAAACAGCAGTCCGAATATCTCGCCGTAATTCCTGAGGCCAAAATAACGGCCCGCGAGAAAGGCCAGTAGATCAATTTCAGCCCCAATACTGAAGCCTGTAAGCACTGCTGCGAGGTAGACCAGCGCCCCTCCTGGCGCCAGGGACAGTACTGCTATACCTGCAGCAGAAAGTACAAAGCAACATTGCGCGACCCGGGGTGCAAAGAACCTGTCCAGCAGGTAACCAATGGGGGCTCGCACGAAGACAATGGTCCAGCCTACCACGGCCTGGACACCCGCGGCTTTTTTATCGGGCATGCCCAGGTCGGTGAGCATCGGGAACAGGTGTACCAGCAGGCCAAATAGACCAAAAGCAATACTCGAGAAAATGAGCACCAGCAGCCAGAAGCTGGATTGTCGAAGAGCTTCTTCTCGATTAAATCCTGCCAGGGCAGGTTCGTGCGCTTTTGAAGACTCCGAGCTTGTTATCTCGCCATCTGCAAGCAAGCCAAGGTCTGCCGGATGGTTCCTGAACAACAATAAAATGATCGGGAGAGCCAGGAAAATAACGATGCCAGACAAGGTGTAATATCCCCAGTGCCAGCCCATACCGCTGTTAATATGCTGGATAACCGGGGGTACGAGGGCATAGCCCAGCCCACTGCCGGTCATTGCCAGGCCAATAGCCAGTCCCCGTCGACGGTTAAACCAGGATGATATGGTAAACATGAATGGCAGGCTATTGGCAGCTGCACCCAGTGATCCAATAAGAAAAAAAACCAGGTAAAAGTGCCACAGTTCTTCCACCAGCGCAGGTATGGCTGCCAGGCATAGTGCGAGTGCAACAAGCGCAGGTACGAGTACCTGCTTGCTGCCGTAGTTATCTATCATTCGTCCGATAACCGGGCTGGCAACTGCGAGTGTCACGGTGAAAATGGTCAAGGCGAGACCAATTTGTGAGCGAGACCAGCCAAATTCATTTTCGAGCGACGGAATGAATAAGCCAAGAGAGCCAAAGGCGAACTGTCCCGGGCCAACGATAAGACCGGTAATGCACGCCAGTAGCACCCACCAGCCGTAATATATGTTTTTATCTTTATTCACTGTCGAAACGGGTAACGAAAAAGTATTGTCATGATCTGTGCATTCTCACTATAGTTAAACCAGTAAAAAAATCCATTCAAGAGAAACAGTTCCAATGCGAGAGTACCTGGAAGATATTGAAAAAAACGGACAGCTAAGGGTTGTTGAAAAACAGGTTTCTCCGGTTTTTGAATTGGCAGCTATTACTCGATTGTCCCAGCAACGGGACGATCGCGCGATATTATTTAAAAACGTCAGCGGTACTGAAATGCCTGTGATATCCAACGTATTTGGAAGCAGGGAGAGAATTTGCGCACTCATCGGTGCAAAAGATGGAAATTTTTGCCAGAAATGGGAAACACTCTGCAAAACTCTTGAGCAGGGTGAGAGTCACGGTCGCGATACGAGCAAGGAAACACGCCTGGAAGGAAGTATTGCCGAGCTTCCTGCCATCCAGTATTTTGAAAAGGATGCTGGACCCTACCTGACCTCCGCGATCCTGCTTGCAAAACACCCTGACTCCGGTGTCAGTAACCTTTCCTTTCACAGGGCAATGTATGTCAGCGATAAGGAATTCCGCATCCGTATCGGTGAAACCCACGACCTGCATAATTATTACAGGGTGGCAGAAGAAAGGGGAGAGCCCCTGCCAGCTGCCATGCTGATAGGCGTGAGTCCTTCTGTATTCATTAGTGCCTGTGCCTCCTTGAACAAAGATGAAGATGAACTGGATATGGCGTCTATCCTGCAGGGCAGCACTTTATCCATGGTCGACTGCGATCATATTGATATGCAGGTTCCTGCCGAAACGGAAATAGTGATTGAAGGGCATATCCTGCCGGGAGAACGCAGGCCCGAAGGCCCCTTTGGTGAATTCATGGGCTACTACGTGCCGGTTGGCGAGAACCATGTTTTTGAAGTGCTTGGCGTAAGCTGGCGTAAAGAGCCGGTATTTCATGCCCTCGTGTGTGGAAGCCCGGAAGATATTTACCCCCTGGATTATGCAACAGCCTCAAGGATCTATCGTAGCCTGAAGCAAGAACATGATGATGTCCTTAACGTAGCCTGTTATCCATTCCTGATGAATACCATCGTACAGGTAAAAAAGAAATCCAATGAGCAGGTGCGGGAAATCCTGCAGTCAACCATAGATGCAAATCACGATTACAGCAAGACATGCATGGTGGTTGATGAGGATGTTGATCTGTATAACCTTGAAGATGTGTGGTGGGCCTACCTGACACGGGGGCGTGCTGATACAAGGGCAGAGATCATTCGCGATCTACCGGGTTTTTACCGGGACGAGCACAGGGATCACTGGGGCAGGTTGTTAATTGACGCTACCAGGCCGCTTGAACGTTCAGGGGAATTTGAGCGAAAGCAAATTCCCGGGCTGGAGCAAATGAACCTGGACGATTATCTCTGAGGCAAGCCGCATCACCTGACGACGCGCGCACTGCCACCGCCAACCAGCTTTTCAACCTCAGCAAGTGTTGCCATCGATGTATCACCGGGTGTAGTCATGGCCAGTGCACCGTGGGCTGCGCCGTAGTTCACAGCTGTGGCTGCGTCATGCCCTTCAAGGAAAGCATAGATCAAGCCGGAGGCAAAACTGTCGCCACCTCCAACACGGTCATATATCTCCATGGCAGGGCGATGGGTCGCCTCGTGAAACTTGCCCTCTGCCCAGCAAATTGCACCCCAGTCATTAATAGTCGCACTATGAACTGTTCTAAGCGTAGTCGCAGTAACCTTGAAATTTTCAAAAGCCTGCGTGGCCTCGCTTATCATCTGCTTAAAACTATCCACATTGATACTTGATATATTTTCATCCAGGCCCGGTATTTCAAAACCAAGGCAGGCGCTGAAGTCTTCTTCATTACCAATCATCACATCGACATATTTCGCAATCTCGCGATTGACTTCACGTGCCCGCTCTTTGCCGCCGATATCCGACCAAAGGGAAGGGCGGTAGTTAAGATCGTAGGAGATGATGCTACCGCTGTCCCGGGCAACGTTCATTGCCTCAATAATCACTTCCGCAGTGGTGTCAGAGAGGGCTGCATATATACCACCCGTGTGAAACCACCTGGTGCCCAGTTCATTAAAAATATGCTGCCAGTCAATATCGCCGGGTTTTAACTGGGATGCAGCGCTGTGCCCTCGGTCAGAATTGCCCAGTGCACCACGAACACCAAATCCGCGCTCGGTAAAATTCAGACCGTTGCGAACTGTACGACCAATTCCATCAAAGTCTCTCCACTGCACCAGGGAGCTATCTACGCCGCCCTGGTGAATTAAATCTTCTACCAGGCGGCCGATCTCATTATCTACCAGTGCTGTAACAACGGATGTATGCATGCCGAAACACTTCTTTAAACCCCGGGCGACATTGTATTCACCGCCGCCTTCTGATGCTCGAAACTGGCGCGCAGTTCGAATCCTGGTCTCACCGGGGTCAAGACGAAGCATCACTTCACCCAGTGACAGCAGGTCAAATCGGCATTCAGACTTGTTCTTGATATTCAAAATTGACATAGGCTATTTATCCAGCTTTTGAACTTGTTCAACGGCTTCCATTGTAAGGCTTCGAATCCCCTGAAAATCTTTTTTCTCCAGTAATGATGACGCTACAAACCAGCTGCCGCCGACGGCAGCAACACAGGAAAGGGCCAGGTAGTCCAGCATGTTGGACAGCTTGATACCACCTGTAGGAATAAATCGAAGACCGGTGTGACCATAGGGCCCGGCAAAAGCCCTGAGCGTGGATGCGCCTCCAGCCGCTTCGGCTGGAAAAAACTTCAGCACATCCAGCTGAAAACTCCTGGCCAGTTCTATTTCTGAAGGAGTCATGACCCCGGGCATCACCAGCAGATCATGCTTAATACAGGATTCGATCACTGCCGTATTAAGTCCCGGGGTGATGGCAAAGGAAACACCCGCATCAATCAACTCCGGGACCTGCTTGTGATCGAGCACTGTTCCTGCACCGACCATCATACCGGGGACTTCACGTTTTATTTTTTTTATGGATTCAAGTGCGGCCGGGGTGCGAAGTGTGACCTCGATGACATTGATGCCGGATTCGAGCAGGCATTCGGCGAGGGCCTGCGCATTCGCGCTATCATCAATGACAGCGACGGGTACCAGGCGGGATTGAAGTATCGTTTCGATCATTAACGCCTGGCCAGTAGTGTTTCAGAGAGCGATGGGCCTCGTCCAGGCTTGCTCCAGGGGCATACCTGGATACAGATTCCACAGCCGTAGGTTTTTGAGAAATAGGGTACACAACGGTCAAAATCCACGTACCACTTTTCTTCACCTCTCACCATTTGCTTGTGATCACTGATGGCATCAACCGGGCAGTCCGTAGTACAGCGCCTGCACGTGGCGCAAAGGTCTTCAACGCCGATATCAACAGGCGTATCAATAGAAAGCGGCAGGTCTGTGAGTACCGTGGCAAGTCTGAAATCGGAACCCAGCTCCTTGCTGATCACCGAACCATGTTTTCCAAGTTGTCCGATGCCTGCACGAAGGGCGATGGGAATATGAAGGATGTCAGCACTTTCGCAATAGGCCCTGGCCGGCCAGCCCATTTCCCTGATTCGCCTTGCGAGCCGCACCACGATTCGAGTTATTTCGGTGTATGCACGAATTGTTTCAAGGCCGCCAGCCAACCAGGTCACATGCTCCTTCATGACGTCGAATTGCATGGGGTAGGCTATGGAAATGGCATAGCGATAGGGCGTTGAATAGCCCTCATAGCAGTCCATTTCATGGACTTCAGTGATTCCCACCAGGCCGGCGCCCAGTTCACTGGCGATTTGCTTTATTTCTTCGCTCATCGCCTCGCGACTGCTGACATCACGAACCTCCCTGGCGATAGCACCGTCCGCATGGCGTAGCTGCAGACGCGACAACATGCCGCGGACAAAGAGGCTGAAAGGCATGGTCATCAGGAAAAACATTTCCAGCTTTTCCCATTCCAGTTTTCGAAAGCCGGAGCCATGAAAGATCTGCCTGGCACGCCTTTTGACGGTTTCACCGAGTCCATTAAGGACATTGCCGGAAACAGGCGGCTTGCGGTATTCAAACTGGAGTTCTGCCGACTGGTATTGTGAGTTCATTTAATCACCCAGGTAATCTTCGAGTTTTATCTTGCTGTTTTCCCGTTCAGCACGACGTACGGCGCGACGAATACGCCCGCCAAGCACAAACCAGGCAAGTAAAAATGCCAGGCTATCCGCTAGCAGCTGTACATCGCGTTTCAGTCTTTCCCCAGGGCCGGGATCATGACGGATAAATTTTTCTTCAAACGAGCTCACCGGGAACTGCCTGTGTTTTGCTCCTGTGGATATACCAGGCTTATTTGTCTTCTAATCTCATCCATTGTCTGCATTATTTGCAAGCTTTCCTCCAGCGGCATAATTTCACTTTGCATGCGATTATTTTGTAAACATTGATGCACTTCGTCAATTTGGTAGTGGTAGCCATTACCCCTGTAGGGTAAATCGAATTGCTCGACGCCTCCCTCGTATAGTTCAAGCGTCAGGCCCGCCGGTGCGAATACCGGTGGATGAAGGTGAATGCGGCCTCGACTGCCAAGCAGGGTCAGGTCGGGAGAAGACTGTGCCCGCAGGGAAACATAAAGGGACGCCAGCGCTTCATTACCGTGCTGTAGCATCACAAGGTCATGCTCGTCCACACCGCTCTTGCCAAAGCCCGCCATTGCTTTTATGGCAACAGGCTTGCCAAGTAACATGGAGGCCATCGACACCAGGTAAACACCGGCATCCAGCATCACTCCACCACCGAGTTCTGGATCAAACAGGTAATGATTCCTGTCAAAGGCCGGCATAAAAGCACCTCCCGCCAGCATAACCTGGACTTCGCCGATAGCTTCCTGCCTGATTAGCTCGCGTAACTTTCGGGTCGCGGGAAGAAATCTTGTCCACATTGCCTCCATGAGGAAAATATTTCCTGTTTTTGCGGAACGGATAACACGTTCCGCTTGCCCGGCATTAAGGGTAAACGGCTTTTCACATAGAACAGCTTTGCCAGCCTCAATCGAGTCCAGCATGCACTGTTCGTGCATCGAGTGCGGTGTAGCCACGTATACGGCGTCTGTTTCCTCGTTATCAAGCAGTTCTTGGTAGGAGGCAAATGCGTTGGGAACCTCGAATTCCCGGGCAAAATCCCGGGCTGTTAGCTCTGCCCTGGAGCCAACCGCATGAAGCACAGAATGCCCGGTTTGCGAAAGTGCACGGGCAAATTGCTGAGCCATGCGACCTGTTCCAAGAATTCCCCATTTTAGATCCTGTTTCATGGTGGAACTATTTATCCCCGCCAAGGCTGAAGCCGCCATCAACCACGAGGTTATGGCCTGTTATAAAGGACGCTTCATCGCTGGCAAGAAAATACACGGCATTGGCTATTTCCGGCGCTTCTGCGGCGCGCCCAAGGATAGCGTAACCCTGCGTCATCTCACGCAACTGCTTTGCATCGATACCACGCTCGGCCATGCGATTGATATGAAAATCGGTAATTGTATTACCGGGGCTGACTGAATTGACGCGAACGCCGTTTTTACCATGATCGATAGCGAGACTACGCATCAGGCCGAGTAGTGCCGTTTTACTGGCATCGTAAGCGGGCATACCGGCGCTTCCGCTTATGGCATTAACTGAGGCAGTGAACACGATTGCCCCCTTTTCCTGTTCCAGCATAAACGGCAGAACGGATTTGCTGGCATGCACAACCCCCATCAGGTTGATTGAAAGCACCCGTTCCCAGTGCTTTTCATCAGTGTCCAGGAGCGTGCCTCCATCCTGCACCCCGGCATTAGCCACGAGGGCGTCAACACGACCCCATGTACTGCTGATACTGTCTTTCAGGCTTGTGATAATCCCGGGATCAGAGATATCACCGGGTACTGCTATGCAGCGGCTTCCAGGTTGGTCCAGTTCTGCCGTTACCCTTTCAAGGGTGTTCCCGGGCAGATCGTTTAGGATTATGCTATATCCTGCGGCCGCGAAGCGCCTGGCACATGCGAGACCTATGCCCGCCGCGGCGCCGGTTACGAGTGCGATTTTCGAAGAAGGCGCATTCATGGACGTCCAGTACATGCATTAACAGGTTAATAGTTTAAGGTTAAACTATATGCCTCCAGGGACGCTTTGGGAAGTGCTTTGTTAACTAGCGGAGGTTGTTGCCGGTCATGCCTGCAAGAATAATTTTTCCTGAAAAAGGCAAGGTTAAACTTGAACACTACGAGTCTCCAGCACTGGCGCAGGATGATGTTCGTGTAAGAACATATTACAGCCTGATGAGTCCGGGTACAGAAGGGCGCATCTTGTACAGGGATTACGAACCAGGTAGTCACTTCGCTCGCATGTTTTCCTTTCCCCAGTTAAAAACCGGTGTGCAGGCCATTGGCGAAGTGATAGAGAAGGGCGCTAAGGTAGATGAATTTGCAGCAGGTGATATCGTATATATGCGGGAGGCACATGGCTCCGAGCAGGTGTTACCGGCCGCAGCTTGCTCACCGGTGCCCGCCGGCATAGATCAAAGATCAGCCTGCTGGTGTGGACTGGCAAAAACGGCTTTTCGCGCAGCCTGGGCAGGGGCCTTTGACGAGGCATCCGATATTGTTATCGTCGGGGCCGGGCCGGTGGGGCAGATGACCCTGAGATGGGGCGCTGTTTCGAATGCAAGGACCCTGGCAATTGTGGACCTGAGCGAATCGCGCTTGCAGCATGCAAAACGAGGTGGCGCCAGCCTCGTACTGCAGGGTGACATCGCAGAGTGCCGCAGCCAGCTGCAATCCATCAATGACGGCGAGGGCCCCGCCCTGGTCATAGACACCACCGGTAGCGCCGCAGTTTTTCAGCCGGCCCTGTCGCTTTGTGCCAGGTATGGCAAGCTGCTCCTGCTTGGTGACACGGGCTTTCCCTCAGAGCAAAGGCTGAGCTCAAGCGTAATGGAGAAAGGCCTCACCATCCAGGCAACCCATGACTCCCACGACAGGGATGGCTGGGATCAGAGACGCATAGACGCCCGTTTTTTTACCGAAGTGCAGGCTGGAAATTTCAGGCTGGATGGCTTGATCACGCACGAGTTCAAGCCTTCTGACTGCGTGGAGGCCTATGCCCTGGTCAGCGATACCAGGGAAAAGACCATGGGTGTGCTTTTTGACTGGACACTGGAGGATTACTCATCCTGTTAATTAACAGGGCTGGTAATCGATCTCGCAAACACCACCGTGCTGCTGCATGCTCTTGTCCGTGTACTGGTGAAACTCAATGAAGTTACCATTGGGATCGTGTGCCGTCACCATGAGCGTATGATCAATACCCAGTTCTTTCTCAGTGACTTCCACACCTTTTGACGCTAACAGGGCCCTGGTTTGCTCGACATCTTCCACCTGCAGGGCAAAGTGGCGCATGTTGCCCTCTGACTTCGGGTTAAGAACCTTGATTACCTCGATGTAGGTGGTTTCTCCGACGTTCATGTAAATGCCTACGAGTTCATCCTGCTTATTCCTGAATTCAAACTGGCGTTTAATGCCGAGCCAGCCATAAAACTCTTCTGTTGGTCCGAAGTCATCTGTCTCGATACAGACGTGTGCCAGTCTAACTACCATTTCGATCGTCCTTTCACTTGTTGTTTTTTCTCAGGCAGGATCTGTGCCCTCACTCCACCACTCACTATCCGCTACCTGTCTTAAAAATGAGTCCCTCTCCGAATCATCCTGTGCCAGCATTTTCCCCAGCACCATCCTGGCCACATCATCAGCAGGCCATCTTAGTTGTGAACCGTCTGAATGTGCGATCTTCACCAGCAGTTGCGCCACAGTGGCGGGGTCAAAAGCCTCGCCTGCGCGTGCATGTAACTTTTCCAGGTTATTTTCTATCAAAAGGCGATAAGGGGAGTCTTCAGGGTAATAATCGGGCAGAACCGACTGCTGTTCCCCGGGGCCCGGGACAATATTGGTGGCATACATGCCAGCCTGTACAAGGGCCAGCCGAATATTCCAGCGATCTACCTCGTGTCGCAGCGCCTCTGTTGCTCCTTCAAGGGCGAATTTGCTTGCTGTATAGCTGACATCGCCTGGTAAGCCTGCGATGCCACTGAGCGAGGAGACCATGATGACGTATCCTCGTTTTCGCTGTCTCATGTATGGCAAGACACTGCGTGTGAGCAGTAGTGGCCCAAGGACATTGGTCTCCATCACTTCTCTTATCTGTGCCTCGCTCAGGTCTTCCAGTGCACCGGGTCTGAGGATACCGGCATTGTTAACCAGCACATCTACCGCACCAAAATTGTCTTCCACGCTCGCAAAAAATGAGGGGAAGTTCTTCGAGCAGGTGACATCAAGTGTTTCGGCGTGAATTTCGAGGGATTCGTCCGCTGCTGCTTGCAGGAGAGGGGCGGCGCGTTCGACATTGCGCATTGTGGCCAGCACCCTGTCGCCGTTACGTGCGAATGCCAGTGCAGCGTGGTAGCCAAAGCCGCTGCTGCACCCGGTTATCACGATATTTGCCACCCGCAGTTCTCCTGTACACTCAGTGGAAAAATTGTTTTTGACAGCTATTTCAACTGCCATTAATATAGTTTATGCTTAAACTAATTTAGCAGAAAAGCGAAATATTTCAAGCCCAAAGAATCATTACACAAGATGCGAATCAGTGATATCAAGGTCATCATAAGCTGCCCGGGGCGTAATTTTGTTACCGTTAAAATTACCACCGAGGACGGTATTTATGGCATCGGCGACGCCACGCTTAACGGCAGGGAACTGGCCGTTGCCGCCTACCTTGAAGAACACGTGAATCCCTGCCTGCTTGGCCGTGATGCCAGCCGTATTGAGGATATATGGCAATTCCTGTACCGGGGTTGCTACTGGCGCCGCGGGCCGGTAACCATGACCGCTATTGCGGCCATCGACACGGCCCTGTGGGATATCAAGGCCAAGGCTGCCAACATGCCCCTGTACCAGCTGCTTGGGGGAAAAAGCAGGGAAGGGGTCATGGTCTATGGTCACGCTAACGGTGAGGATATTGAAGAAACCTGTGACGAGGTGGCGAAATATATCGACCTTGGTTATCGCGCCATTCGCGCCCAGTCCGGGGTCCCCGGTCTCGATTCCACCTACGGTGTTGCTGGCGACAAGATGTTCTACGAACCTGCCGATGCTTCACTGCCCACGGAGAACAGCTGGTCCACGGAAAAGTACCTGCAGCATGTACCACGGCTGTTTGACAAGCTACGTGAGCAGTTCGGTTTTGACTATCATCTTTTGCATGACACACACCACCGCCTTACACCCAACGAGGCAGCACAGCTTGGCAAGTCCCTCGAAGAGTTCAGGCTGTTCTGGCTTGAGGATACAGTCCCAGCTGAAAACCAGGAAGGTTTCAGGCTCATTCGACAACACACCACAACGCCACTTGCGGTCGGAGAAGTATTTAATACCGTGTGGGACTGCAAGGATCTCATCCAGCAACAGCTGATCGACTATATTCGCTGCACCGTTGTACATGCCGGTGGTATTACCCACCTGAGGCGTATTGCCGATCTTGCCGCGCTTTACCATGTTCGAACCGGTTGTCACGGTGCTACTGACCTGTCCCCGGTATGCATGGGGGCGGCGTTACACTTTGATAGCTGGGTGCCAAATTTTGGTATCCAGGAATACATGCGCCACACAGAAGAAACTGACGCCGTATTTCCGCATGACTACTATTTCGAAAATGGTTACCTCTATCCTGGCAACACACCGGGACACGGGGTCGATATCGACGAGAAACTTGCAGAAAAATTCCCCTATAAACGCGCCTATCTTCCGGTGAACAGGCTGCAAGATGGCACCATGTGGAACTGGTGATGCTGCGAAGTCGCATGCCGTTGCTGTTTACCCTGTGCTACCTGGCGAGCGTGGCTCCGCTTCATGCCAGCAACATCCTGCCAAATATTATTATCATTCTGGCAGATGACCTGGGAGTGGGTGATCTCAGTATGAATGGCTCACCAATCCGTACACCCAATATCGACTCCCTGGCCAGGGGCGGTGTTTACCTGAGTGATTTTTATGCGAGTGCCAATGTCTGCACACCGTCGCGGGCGGGCCTGCTTACCGGGCGCTACCCCATTCGAACTGGCCTTGCTGACAATGTTATCGAGTCAGGCTCCAGTCATGGCCTGCCGACGGCTGAACAAACCATAGCCGAGCTCCTCAAAGAGAAGGATTATCGCACCATGCTGGTGGGCAAATGGCACCTTGGTCACAGTGAACAGTTCTGGCCCACAAACCATGGGTTTGATGAGTATTATGGCCTGCCTTTTAGCAATGACATGGAAGGTGTTGGACTTTACCGGGGACGGGAATTAATTGAGCAACCGGTAATCCAGGAGACACTTACCCAGCGCTATACAGACGCGGCCACCGATTTTATTGCTAAAAACAGCAAGCGCCCTTTTTTTGTATTTATGTCCCATACCTTTCCTCATATTCCACTGCATGCTTCGAATAAGTTCAGGGGCAAATCTGCGGCCGGCATTTACGGCGATGCGGTAGAAGAGCTGGACTGGAGCACCGGGGAAATAGTTGCCGAGCTGAAACGACTGGGGATTGAAAACAATACCCTCGTGTTTTTTACCAGTGACAACGGTGCCTGGTTCGAAGGGAGCAATGCGCAGTTCAGGAGCATGAAGGGCATGACCTGGGAGGGCGGATTCCGCGTGCCCCTGGTGGCCTGGTGGCCCGACAAAATCAGGCCCGGCACTCGAACAGGCGCGATGGCAATGAATATTGATTTACTGCCGACTATTGCCGGGCTTGTGGATGCCAGGCCTGCAGCAAACAGTGAAATCGATGGCAAGGATATCTGGCCGCTGCTCCAAGGAGGAGAACAATCTCCCCATGACGTGCTTTACCTGTTCCACAATGAAGACATCGCAGCCCTGCGCAGCCAGGACTGGAAGTACCAGGCGAGGGCCTACTACAGAACACGCTACATAGGCTTTGAAAACATCAGGGAAAAGATGGGCTTTGAATATGAACTCCTGTTTGATATGCGCGGCGAACAAAAACAACGCTACAGCCAGGCCAGTAACCAGCCGGCCATCCTTGCAAGCATGAAAAACAGGCTGGCGGAGGCACGCGAGACTTTTGCCGCGTTTAAAACACAACCAGAAATGAAGGTATTCCCCTGATGGCCGATTACGACATCATTATTGCAGGTGGCGGGCACAATGCGCTGATTGCGGCATCGGTGCTCGTCAAGAATGGTTTAAAAGTTCTCGTCGCTGAGCGTAATGAGTGGGTCGGTGGCGGTGTGCTCACAAGGGAAGTTACCCTGCCGGGGTTCAAGCACGATCTATTTGGTTCTTCCCATGTATGGATCCATCTCAACCCGGATTTTAAAAGCCTTAAACCTGAGTTTGAAAAATACGGTTTGAAGTATATCTGGTCAGAGGATCATATCACTGGGCACCCTAACAAGTATGAAGGGCAGGGCATTATTGTTTACAAGGACGTGGACAAGACTTGCGACACCATTGCCGAATATTCAAAACAGGATGCAATTCGCTACCGGGAAATCTATGAAGAATTTGGAGAGATCCAGGACGGCGTCATCAAGTCCATGTTTTCTCCGCCTGCACCTCCCAGTTACATGTACCGGGCCATGGAGAACTCACCCGAGGGATTGAAACGCCTGCGTGATTACCAGCTAAGTTCGCGCCAGTTTACCCTGGACAATTTTGAAAACGACCACGTGAGGGCTTTTATTCTCGGCTGGGCGATGGCGCCGCAAACCCTGCCTGATCAGCTCGGCACAGCGGCGGGTTTTTACGTAATGATTCCCAGTATCCATTACTACGGACAATCCATTCCCGAAGGTGGCAGCGGCATGCTGTCTGAATCCATGAAACGCTATATCGAGGATAATGGAGGTACCGTGATGACGGGCGCCACCGTGCGCAAATTCATGGTTGAGAATGACACCTGCATCGGATTTCGACTGGAAGACGGCACGGAAATTACCGCGGACAGGGGCGTGATTTCCGAACTTGATCCCTACCAGACCTATCTGCATGGCTTTGATGAAGGTGTTCTACCGAGCGCTTTTCTCGACATGGTCAAAGGTTTCCAGTTTGGCGAAGTCACCATCGCCCGCGTGCACTATGCGCTGAATGAAGCTCCTTCATTTAAAAACGGTCCTGACATGGATAAAACCGCTTTTCAGCGCATCTTTGGCACCGTGGCTGATATCGACAGGCAGTACAATGAAATGGCCATGGGGCTGGCACCAAGCGACCCATTCCTGTGGACCGCCGCCTGGACTAGGATGGACCCGACGCGCGCTCCAGACGGAAAGCACACGCTCATCATGGATACCTTTGTGCCAGTGGACCTGGCGAGTGGAGAAAACTGGGAAGATATTGCCCCCGGCTATATTCGTGACAAGTTGCTTGGGCAGTTGCGTAATTTCACCACCAATATGAGCGACGATAATATTCTTGCCGAATACGTTGAGACGGGGCCAAGCCTCGCGCGGGCAAATCTTTGCTTCCACCGGGGAGTCACCACTGGCGGCGAACGGACCCTGGCACAGCTGGGCCCGTTTCGGCCTTTTCCAAATTACGCCAATTACAGGGGGCCGATAAAGAACCTTTATATGACTGGCCCTTCCTGTCACCCCGGAGGGGGTATATGCGGAATGGGCACCATTGCGGCAAACGAGATCCTGCTCGATCTCGGGATTATTGAAGAAGATGACGACTTTGATTTCTGAAAATGTTTCAGAATTGAATTAAATGAAAGAGGTAACACAGCATGTCAAAAAAAGCGGAACGTATTGAACCTTACACAGCGCTGGTGATCCAGCCAGAGGTAACCGTTGTAAAGGACCGGGACGGAATCAAGAAAAATCTCGACCGGGTCTGCAACATGATCCATTTCGGCGTGGGTTATTTCTGGGAACAACCGGTCAGACTGGTGGTGCTACCGGAATACTTTATGCAGGGTGTCGGCACCCCCGGCAAGGGAGAAAGTCGTATCAAGGACCAGATGGACAAGGTCGTCACAATTCCAGGGCCGGAGACCGATCAGCTCGGTGCAATTGCAAAAGAGTATGGCCTGTATATCTGCGCAGGCGGGGTCTGCGAGGAACTACCGGAGTTCCCGGATCGCTGGTTTAACACCAACTTTATCATCGGTCCAGATGGCGATGTCATCCTGAAATATCACAAGTGGCATATCCCGGCCTATATCGGGCTTGGTACCAGCCCTCACGATATGTTTGACGAATACTGTGAAAAATTTGGCGGCGATATCAAGGATCTGTTCCCGGTTGTAGACACGCCAATCGGCAAGCTTGGCACCATGACCTGTCATGATGGCTGCACACCGGAAGTGTCTCGCGCGCTGGGCTATAACGGTGTGGAGGTGATTTGCCACCCGGGTGCTATACAGGAGGTGGAAGGAGTATCCGAACCCTGGGATTTCTGGATGTTTACCCGCAGAACCCGCGCCCATGACAACATGTGCTACCTGCTGGGTTCCAACTGGGGCAAGGTGAATTACGATTACTACCCCAAGGCCTTCTGCCCGGGCAATTCCTTTGCCATTGACTACACCGGCATGGTCCTGCGTCATACGCCCTATCCCGAAGAACAGGTGCTGGCGGTGGGCATCGATATCGAGGCATTACGCCACCACCGAACGAAAACCATTCATAATTGCTGGGTAGATGTACGTACAGAAGGTTTTCGCCAGATTTATGAAAACCCAATCTATCCGCCTAACCGGTTTCCCTCGGGCCATCCACCCCGCAGTCTTTCAGAGAAGGTATCCATCTGCAAGGAAGTGTATGACGACATATATGGACGTGGTCAGTTCACGCCACCTGCCGGGTATGCTGCGGATGAAATATCAGGCCTGTTGGAAAAACGAATCAAGTTTGCCCAGGACACTGGGCGTTTAAAGAAGAGTTAAGCCATGCTGGTAAGAAGCAAGTTAGCAGATGTGGAATTTGAATTCGGTGAATTTGAGTACAAGAAGGATCACCTGATACTCCACAGTGCGCCACACCAGGCAATGAAAACCAGGGTATATGTCAGTCCCAATGATGTGTTATCAGCGCTGGGGCAGATGCTGAGAAAGCCCATGGTGTGGCTTTATCTTCTTGCCTTCCCATTTTTTCTGCTGCGCTACCGACGACGCCACGCAAACAAGGGCGACAAGACTTAGCCAGTTCGAGTACAGGAGACAACCATGCCCAGAATGACGGGTGCAGACGCGATTGTTAAATCGCTTAAAAATTACGGGGTGAAAACGGTTTTTGGCCTGCCCGGTGGGCAGCTTGACCACCTGTTTGATGCTTTTTACCGGGACGGCAGCATCAGGTTAATACATTCACGCCACGAACAGGGTGTGGCCTACATGGCCTACGGAGCCGCAAAATCGACCGGTGAAGTGGGTGTATATGCCGTGGTTCCCGGCCCGGGCCTGTTAAATTCCAGCGCTGCGCTCTGTACAGCGTGGGCTAACAACGCCAGCGTTTTGTGTGTCTCCGGGCAAATCCCGTCGCGCATGCAGGGCAAGGGCTATGGCGAGCTGCATGAGATTAATGACCAGATTGGTATGATTCGTCACATCACCAAGTGGGCAAAAAGTATCGACGACCCTGTGTTCACCTCCCAGGTCATGGACGAAGCCATGGAGCAGTTGAACACGGGGAGACCGAGGCCCGTGGAAATAGAAATGGCCATGGACCTGATGGGCCAGGAAGCGGAAATTGATGACAACAAGCCCCGGGATTATTCCTCTCCAGCTGTAGATACAGACCTGCTTGAGGAAGCAGCCAAAATACTTGGAAAGGCAAGCCACCCACTTATTATCGTCGGTTCAGGCGCAATTGAAGCAAGGGACGAGGTTGTAAAACTTGCTGAAACACTCCAGGCACCAGTGGTATCCAAGCGCGCCGGCAA
>CAZXDV010000028.1:0-6578 GCA_964639535.1 uncultured Enterobacteriaceae bacterium
CTCAAGCCGGTCCTGCCATGGGTGCCCATGACGATAATGTCGACACCAAATTCCTTCGCCGTTTGCATAACCTGTTCGGCCGGATCGCCGTGAAGAATATGGGTTTTAACATCAATTCCCTGGCATTGTTCATCCAGTACCTTTTGCAGGCTGTCACCGGCACTTTTCTCTTCCAGGGCTTGCAGTTCATCGACATTAACGTTACCACTCTGCGGCATGTTCGCGGGGTGGATCTGCACGATATGCACGATATGAAGCTGAGCATTTAGCTGTCTCGCAAGACCGACGGCCTTTGTAAAAGCGTCTCCGGATATATCTGAAAAATCCGTTGCAACCAGTATGCTGTCAAATTCGCTCATTTTTTGTCACTCGCTTGAATAGTTAATGTTTAGCATTATGCGCAGTTGAATAAGAGTCTACATTGATTTTCATCAAGATTCACAATTGTATGCCACTTTTTACCACATCCAGGTCATGGCAGCAGCAGCCGCTGGTTCGACTTTTGCACGACGTGTTTGCTAAAGTCTGGCACTTTGGAACCAGGTAATCGCGCATGACGGTAAAGCTGAATTATGAAGTACTGGGCTCGGGTAAACCGCTGGTGATCCTGCACGGACTGTTTGGCTCGGGACGCAACCTGCGGGCCATGGCGCGCCGCTTCGCGGAAACGTTTACTGTATACCTTGTTGACCTGAGAAACCATGGCAACTCGGCGCATGCAGACTCAATGACCTACCCTGAAATGGCGCAGGATGTTTCGACGCTGCTCGCGGGGATAGAACCCGGACCGGTGAATATTATTGGTCATAGCATGGGCGGAAAAGTTGCCATGGCATGTGCCCTTGAGGACGCCCTGGCAATTGAGAAACTGGTCGTTCTCGATATCGCCCCCGTGAGCTACCGTGGTAATTTCGTTGAGATTATTGCTGCACTGCTGGAACTGCAACCTGCAACGCTCAAAAGCAGGAAGCAGGCCAGTGAACGCCTGGCAGTGCCTATTCCCGAAGCCAATCTTCGACTTTTTCTTTTACAAAACCTTGTCCAGGGAGATACAGGACTAAACTGGCGTATCAACTTACCCGGTATCAGGGATTCGCTTGCCGATATTGGGGGATTTCCGGCTTACTCTAGTGAGCATTGCTTTCACGGACCCTCTCTTTTCCTGGGTGGTGCAGACTCAAACTATATACTTCCCGAGCATCACGAAAAGATCCTCGAGTATTTTCCGGGTGCGAGGCTTGAGAGTATTGCCAATGCCGGTCACTGGCTTCACGCTGACCAGCCGGAACAGGTATACCAGGCAGTGTTTGACTTCCTGCAATAGCCCGGCAGGAACAAAGACTTCACCCTGGCAGGCTGTGAAGTTACAATGTGCGCCCTTTTACATCAGTCACGTACAAAATGTCTTCATCCAATATTAAAAAAGTCGTGCTGGCCTATTCCGGCGGCCTGGACACCAGTGTCATATTGAAATGGCTACAGGACCAGTATTCCTGCGAAGTTGTCACATTTACTGCGGATATCGGCCAGGGTGAAGAAGTAGAACCGGCACGTGCGAAAGCCGAAAAGCTGGGCGTGAAGGAAATTTTTATTGAAGACCTGGTGGAGGAATATGTCAGGGACTTCGTATTTCCAATGTTCCGTGCCAACACGATTTACGAAGGTGAATACCTGCTGGGGACATCTATTGCCAGGCCATTAATAACAAAACGCCTGATTGAAATTGCAGAAAGCACCGGCGCCGATGCTATCGCCCATGGTGCAACAGGCAAGGGTAATGACCAGGTCAGGTTTGAACTGGGTGCCTACGCACTGAACCCTGACATCAAGATTATCGCACCATGGCGTGAGTGGGATCTCAATTCCAGGGAAAAACTCCTGGCCTACGCCGCAGACCACGACATCCCTATTGAAGCCAAGAAAGGTGGTGGCTCACCTTACTCCATGGATGCCAACCTGTTACATATTTCCTACGAGGGCGGTGAGCTGGAGGATCCGTGGTGTGCTCCCAATGAAGACATGTGGCTCTGGTCTGTTTCTCCAGAAAACGCACCGGGCGAGGCCGAAGAAATAGAAATCCAGTTTGAAAAGGGCGATGCCGTATCCATCAATGGCGAAGCACTTACCCCGGGACAACTACTGCGCAGGTTAAATGAGCTTGGTGGAAAGCACGGAATCGGTCGAGTAGACATTGTAGAAAATCGCTATGTAGGAATGAAATCACGAGGCTGTTACGAAACACCCGGTGGCACGATCCTTCTGAAAGCACACAGGGCGATCGAATCACTGACGCTGGACCGCGAAATGACTCACCTCAAGGATGAAATGATGCCGCGCTATGCTTCACTGATTTATAACGGTTACTGGTGGAGTCCCGAGAGGCGTGCCCTGCAGGCTCTGATTGACGAAACCCAGGGTCGTGTTAACGGTGTTGTTCGCCTCAAGCTTTACAAGGGCAACGTGACCGTGTGTGGCAGAAAATCAGAATCCGACAGCCTGTTTGATGAAGCGATTGCCACCTTTGAAGATGATGACGGCGCCTACAATCAAAAAGACGCCGAGGGCTTTATCAAGCTAAACGCGCTGCGCTTGCGGGTCCAGAACAGGAAGTAATCCGGGCGGATTCCCCTGTTACCCCTGGCTGTTTCTGAATTTCCTTGCGATCCAGTAATCAAGGCTGATAAAACGACCTCCGCCAAGGAAAAACAGCGCAAGTAGCATGACGAAGTAGGTCGCTGCCCACTCGATGCCGTTGTTAGACATGACGATGCTGCCATGCTCAGTCAGCCAGCTGTAGTTGCCGTGTTCTTCCAGGATACTTTTTGCCCTGCTCAACCTGTCCAGCGCCTCTCCTGCATTTGCTGAAACATGAGGGCTCTTCAGGTCGTGTATGGCCTGCCATCCGTTATCGATGTGCACTGTAACCGCCGCCACTATCATGGTCACCATTAGTGGAATCGATATCCAGCGAACTCCAAGCCCAAGGGCAAGACACACGGCGCCAAAATATTCCGCCCCCCATGCCATGTAGGCATTCAGGGCTGGTAAGGGTAAACCCAGCCCCCAGTCCGGGTTACCAAACCACTGGATAATCGGATCCAGCGAACTGTCCTTGTCAAAGGGGTTCCACTTGTTATTTCCTGCAACCCAGAAAACCGGGACAAGGTAGATTCTTAATAAAAGTGGTCCGAGCATATCGACAGAGTTTTTTATCCTGTCGAGGATATCCTGTGCCAGGTTAATCAGTGCGCTAACTTTGTCCATTGCTTCCCCTCTTTTTAAGATGTTTTGTCATTACACAGCTCGTTTCGACAGCCAGTTCAGCCTCGAGTTTCAGGCGAATTGACATAATTCACCCTGCTCGATGCTTTTCCGGGTGAAGTTCATCAAGACCCACGGACAGGCCGTTGGCTGTCACCACCCTGGCATGATAACGGCGTAATTGCCGTGGTCTTTTTACACCGCAGGAATACGCGATAATGCCGACTTCCTTTTGCATGTTTTGCTGGTAATGCATGACCCTTTGCGCCTTGTCAGTCGATACAAGGCCACTTTGAAGCTTCCTGTTATGGGTGGTAATACCGGTTGGACAGGTGTTCTTGTTACATTGCAGGGCCTGGATACATCCGAGTGCAAACATGAATCCTCTTGCCGAGGTGACAAAATCCACTCCCATGCACAGGGCCCAGGCAACATCTGTCGGTGTGATTAGTTTTCCGGAAGCAATCACCTTGATTCGCTCCCGCAATCCGTACTCGTGCAATTTATCCACCAGCAAGGGCAGGCTCTCCCGCAGCGGTAACCCCATATCGTCCATGAGTGGCATGGGTGCCGCACCGGTTCCGCCATCTGCACTGTCGACAGTAATAAAGTCAGGCGCAGCTTCAATCCCAATCTCGTTAATTTCCTGGAACAGGTTATCGAGCCAGCCATAAGCACCGATTACAGCCTTGAAGCCAACGGGCTTACCGGTAACTCTCCTGACGCGGTCGATCATTTGCAGCAGATCTTCATTGCTGTTGATATCAGGATGCCTGTTGGGGCTGATGGAGTCCTGCCCCTCCTCGATTCCGCGAATTTGCGCTATCTCGCGGGTTACCTTTCCACCGGGCAGTATTCCACCCTTGCCTGGCTTTGCCCCCTGGCTCAGCTTCAATTCAAACATCTTTACCTGCTCGTGGGCTGCGACCTCCCTTAACTTATCATCGTCAAGGTTACCTTCGCTGTCACGTACACCGTACTTGGCTGTACCAACCTGGTAGACAATGTCAGCTCCGCCTTCCAGGTGATACGGCGACAGCCCCCCTTCCCCGGTATTCATCCAGCATCCTGCCATGCGCGCGCCATTTGACAGCGCCAGGACTGCGGGCTTTGAAATCGCGCCATAGCTCATTCCGGAGATGTTAAAAAATGAAGATTGCCTGTAGGGCATTTCACAATGGGGACCGATAACGACAACGGCCGGCTCCACGGCATCTTTCCCAAGTGTCGGGTAGGGACAGTTTACAAACAATACCGTGCCCGGAGGTCTCAGGTCGCGACTGGAACCAAAGGCAACCGTGTTATCAAGGTTTTTTGCAGCACGGTAGGCCCATGAACGTTGTGCGCGGTTAAACGGTAGTTCTTCCCGATCCATGGCGAAAAAATACTGTCTGAAAAATTCCCCCAGGTGTTCAAAAAAATAGCGGAAATGTCCGACCACCGGGTAGTTTCGACGAATTGCGTGCTTCGTCTGGGTCTTGTCGACGATAAAAACAATGATGACGGTGAGCACACCAAGGCCAACCGTGAAAATAAACAGGGCTGCGAGGACTTCCAGGGAGTAAAGCAGGAAACCCTGGAGCTGATCAATATTCATTCATGCCCTCCTCGGGGACTGAAAAATTGTCAAGACATCAAAAAGTGAATCACCACCGCGGCGATCCACAGGAAAGCAAAACCCGGGCTAGCTTTGAGGACGTGTGCCGAGCACGATATCCTTTTCATGCATGGACTGCAGGATGGTCGCACCACCATTGACAACGACCTGCGCATCGGGATGCTGGATTTCACTGGCGATCTGCATCAACATTTCCTCTCCAGTCTGCCCGGACTCGGCCTGGATCAATTCCAGCAACCTCGCAGATATCGGGTTCAGTTCAAGAAACCCTACTTCATCTTCACGGTCCCGGTATACAACAAGGTAGGTCGGCTGTTCACCAGGTTTGGATGGCAGGAAGTCTGGAGAAATCCTGTGCACCGGGTAAGTGTAGACAAATGGCCACGCCAGCGGGCTCAGCACCGGGCATGATTTCAGCAGGTCGCCGCCTGAATCCACCTTCACATCATCAATTTCCCGGCTATCAATGGATATCGCCAATTCAAGCCATTCATAGTGAGCGAGCTCCTTCATGAATGGATAATCGCTTTCCTGCTCCTGCCTTTCCGTATCCAGGTACTGCAGGAATTCCTGTGTCATCTTTGGAAACAATGGCGTACGTGCCTGGTGAGAACGAAAGTAATCTCTCACCATTGCATGCCAGTCCTGGTCTGAAACTATTTTCCGCAGGACCGGAAACCCGCTTGCCAGGAAATCCTCCACGTTGTTATACAGGAGGTCCCGGTAGATCTTCATGCGTCGATCTTCAATATCTGCAGGCGCGGGAACGTTATCCGGATCGCGAATGTGCTGGGTGAACTGGTACTGCAGTTCACGAAAGTCAGTTGCTTGCGGAGGCACTCCTGTCATTCCCCTTTTCGTAGCTCGTTTGTATATCCCTGATCTGGCTAACCTCGGCAAATAATGCTTCCATGGACGGGATATTGAAATCTCTTTCCAGTAGCGTGGGAAAAACGCCGAAATGCTCGTAGGCTTTGCCCAGCAATGCCCACACTGGATCGATAACATCGGCACCATGGGTGTCTACCCTGAGATCCTCGGCCTCCTCGTAGTGCCCGGCAATGTGAGCATAGGCAATTCGTTCGGCCGGCATTGAACGAAGAAATTCCTCCGCATCGTAACTGTGATTAATGCTATTGACGTAAATATTGTTTATATCCAGTAATAGCTCACAATCTGCCGTTTCAAGAACAGCATTAATAAATTCTGATTCGGTCATTTCCCGGCCTGGAGCCGCGTAGTACGAAACGTTTTCAATGACCAGCTTGCGGCCGATAATGTCCTGCGTACGCATAATACGTTCGGCCACGTATTTTACTGCATCCTCGGTAAAGGGTATGGGCATCAGATCGTAGAGGTGACCATCATCGCCACAGTAGCTTAGATGCTCACTGTAACTTCGAATGTTGTGGTCATCCAGGAATGCCCTGACTTTTCTAAGAAAGGCCTCGTCAAGTTCGGCGGGACCACCGATATTCAGGGACAGGCCGTGACAAACGAAAGGGATTCGCTCCGTGAGAGATCGGAACTGGCGGCCATAGGCACCACCAAAGTCAATCCAGTTCTCCGGTGCCACCTCCATGAATGACACCTGCTCAGGAATATGGTCCGCGAGCGAGCCGATAAAGGCTCGCCGCAGACCCAGTCCTGCTCCCTTGACGGGATACTTATCAGGCATGGTCCTGGCTACCGAAAGTAA
>CAZXDV010000028.1:6617-19265 GCA_964639535.1 uncultured Enterobacteriaceae bacterium
ATAACTTACTTACCGCCGCACTTACCTTCGCCGCACTTGCCTTCAGACTTCTTGCTTTCACCGCATTTTCCTTCGCCGCACTTGCCTTCAGACTTTTTGCTTTCACCACATTTTCCTTCGCCGCACTTGCCTTCAGACTTCTTGCCTTCACCGCACTTGCCTTCGCCGCACTTGCCTTCAGCCTTCTTGCCTTCGCCGCACTTGCCTTCACCGCATTTGCCTTCTTTCTTCTTGTCGCCACACTTGCCTTCGCCACACTTTCCTTCAGCGTGTGCATCGGCAACCATGTAGCCACTTGAAAGCTCATTCATGGAAAACGGGTTCTCGGCAGCATTTGCCAGCGGGCTGACGGCCAGTGATACAGCAAAAGTGGTGCCGAGAGCAGCAGCAACCGGCTTGAGTGTTGATTTCTTTGACATCAGGGGATCCTCCTGAACTTCAGTTTAAAAAATGGGCCAACCTGGCCCGGTTTATATACGTTTACACAACTAAACTATTGTTTTCGATTGCAAGAACACTGCAATAATTTACCATGACCTTACAGCCATGAGTCTGTGGACACTTCAAGTCCGCAAAAGTTTCTTGGCATGTGAAATGATGCTGCCCGTGCCGCGATGAATTTGCTCCCGCCCTGGCCCAAAAAGGATTAGTTCTTTAAAATCAACCGGGTACACGATCACCGTAGTACTCGAAGATTTACGGCTCACCTGCCTGGCGATGACGCATATGGGGGAATAAAATCACGTCCCTGATCGACGGGGAGTCACTCAGAAACATGACCAGGCGGTCGATGCCAATCCCCTCGCCGGCGGTTGGCGGTAAACCATACTCCAGCGCGGTAATATAGTCCTCGTCAAAATGCATGGCTTCCTGGTCGCCGGCTTCTTTTTCCCGGGCCTGTTGCTGAAATCGTTCTGCCTGGTCTTCCGGGTCATTTAGCTCGGAAAAGCCATTGGCGATTTCCCGCCCTGCAATAAAGAACTCAAATCGATCGGTAACAAATGGGTCGTCATCATTTTTCCTGGCCAGGGGTGATACTTCTGTCGGATAGGCCGTGATAAAGGTTGGTGCTACCAGGTTTGACTCGACTGTCTTCTCAAAAAGCTCAATTTGCAGCTTTCCAAGGCCATAGCTATCTTCCAGGTGAACATCCATGCCCGTAAGTATCTCCCTCATCCTTGCTTCAGATTCGAGATCGCTCTCTTCCAGTGTCGGATTATGTTCAAGAATTGACTCTTTTACCGTCATACGCCGAAATTGTGGTTCGAGATCGTATTCCTGCTCCTGGTAAGCGATGACATGCTTACCGGTAATTTCAAATACGAGTTTTCTCAACAGGTCCTCGGTCAGATCCATCAGGTCATGATAGTCCGCATAAGCCTGGTAAAATTCCAGCATGGTGAATTCAGGGTTGTGACGTTGTGACAGGCCTTCATTGCGAAAACTGCGATTAATCTCGAAAACCCTCTCAACGCCCCCGACAACCAGGCGCTTGAGATAAAGCTCTGGCGCAATACGCAGGTACAAGTCCATATCAAGCGCGTTGTGATGGGTAACAAAGGGTCGTGCGGTGGCACCGCCCGGTATTACCTGCATCATCGGTGTTTCCACTTCCACAAACCTGTGCTCGCGTAGATAGTTTCGAATGTAGTCGATAACTGCGGAACGAACACGAAACACCTCGCGACTTTCCTCGTTCATGATGAGGTCAAGATAGCGCTGGCGGTAACGGGTTTCCTGGTCGGTAAGCCCATGAAATTTTTCCGGCAATGGGCGCAGGGACTTTGTTAACAATCGAATCGATTCAGCCTGCAAGCTCAATTCGCCCTTGTTGGTCTTCATCATCACGCCACTTATGCCGATGATGTCGCCGATATCCCACTTTTTGAATTGCTCGTTGTAGACGCCTTCCTCCAGGTCATCCCGGCGCACGTATATCTGTATCTTCCCGGTCATGTCCTGGATATGGGCAAAAGAAGCTTTCCCCATGATTCTCCTGGTCATCATTCGGCCGGCGATACTGACCCGGATCTGCATTTCTTCCAGCTCCTCCTTGGTTTTTTCACCATAGAGCCCGTGCAGGTCCTTAGCCAGCGAATCACGTCGAAAATCATTGGGAAAGGCGCTGCCTTTTTCCCTCAGTTGCGTAAGCTGGTCTCGCCTTTGCTGGATGAGATCGTTGTCGTCATTACTCATGCTTCAATTATTACCTGTCTGCTTTTGATTGTCATTGCGTTATCAGGGTTGAATTCCCGGTTTTAAAGTCCGCTCTTTAAACTGGCCTCGATAAAATCATCCAGGTCTCCATCCAGGACTGCCTGGGTACTGGAGCTCTCAACACCGGTCCTCAGATCCTTTATTCGACTCTGGTCAAGCACATATGACCGTATCTGGCTACCCCAGCCAATATCAGACTTTGCCTCTTCCATTGCCTGCTTCTCAGAATTTAATTTCAGCAGCTCCATTTCGTAGAGCTTGGCACGCAATTGCTTCATCGCCTGGTCACGATTCTTGTGCTGGGAACGATCGCTCTGGCATTGCACGACAATACCACTTGGAACATGGGTCAAGCGCACTGCCGAGTCTGTTTTATTAACATGCTGTCCGCCAGCGCCACTGGCACGGTAAGTATCGACGCGTAAGTCTGCAGGGTTAATGTCTACCTCGATACTGTCATCAATTTCCGGGGACACGAACACAGAGGCAAACGATGTATGACGCCGGTTGCCGGAGTCAAAAGGCGATTTTCTTACCAGTCGATGAACACCTGTTTCAGTTCTCAGCCAGCCAAAGGCATAGTCACCTTCATAACGCACCGTGGCACTCTTGATGCCTGCCACATCACCCGGGGAAACTTCCACCAGCTCAGTTTTGAATTCGTGTTGCTCACCCCAGCGCAGGTACATGCGCAGTAACATTTCCGCCCAGTCCTGCGCCTCCGTTCCCCCGGAACCCGCCTGTATATCGAGAAAGGTGTTGTTGGCATCCATCTCTCCGGAAAACATGCGCCGGAATTCCAGTTCCACCAGCTGCTGCCCGAGTTCTTCCAAATCGACTTCGACCCCGGCAATGGTATCAGCATCATTTTCTTCTTTTGCCAACTCCAGTAATTCAGCAGCATCAGCCAGGCTGGTGGTCAGCTTATCAATCGTGCCTACGACTTTTTCAAGTGATGCTCTTTCCCTTCCAAGGTCCTGCGCTTTTTCCGGTTCGTTCCAGACCGCAGGATCTTCAAGCTCTCGCAGAACCTCCGTTAGCCGATCAGACTTCTCAGCATACTCAAAGGTACCCCCTGAGAGCTTCGGTACGCTCCTTCTGGTCCTTGATCTGCATCAACAGTGGATTTATTTCAAGTGTCATCTCTATCACCCGCTTAAAAATTTTGAGCGCGGATTCTACTACAGCCTCTTCAAGCAATACAGCTTGGGCCTGTAAATGTACTGCTTATTCGTGATTAACAGGTTACAAAGGTGGCGCAAAGGCAGGTTCAATGTAATTGACAAGGAGCTGTGGCGTCTTTCTTCCTCGAAACTCGTTAACATCAAGGTGATAGGCCAGTTTTACGAATTCACAGTCTTTCGGCCAGTCACTGTCGGAGGTGTAAAACGCGATGGCATCGACTTCTTTTTCATTGTCAGCAGTACCAAGTCGTAGCTTGAGGTGCTGCTCGCCAACAACACGTCTCTCCAGCAACCTGAATATTCCATCAAACAGGGGTTCAGGGAAACCCTGGCCCCAGGGCCCGGCACTTTTCAATTGTTCTCCGAGACCGAGGTTAATCTCACTGGCTTCAAGTTCTCCATCGGATACCAGCTCATCGTCAAATCCGCTTGCTTCGATCTTTTCCTTTACTGCCAGGTCAAAGTGTTCACAAAACTCCTCGTAGTCATTTTCTTTTAATGAAAGTCCAGCCGCCATGGCATGACCACCATATTTACTCAGCAAGCCGGGGTTCGCCGTAGCAATTGATTCAAGCACATCACGAATATGCACACCCTTGATGGAGCGTGCCGAGCCTTTTAACTGCTGCTCCGATTCACGGGCAAAGACAATAACCGGTCGATGGGTGAACTCCTTGACCCTGGATGCCAGCACCCCGACAACCCCCTGGTGCCAGTTTTCCCGGTAGAGACAAATGCCATGGGGAAGCGTGTCACGTGAAGCGAGGTTAAGTTCATCAAGCAGGGTTCTCGCCTCATCTTCCATGTCGGACTGGATTTCACGTCTTTCCCGGTTCAGGGCATCCAGCTTACCGGCAAGTTGCAGGGCTTTTTCCTCGTCATCACAGCACAGGCATTCGATGCCGAGGCGCATATCTGTGAGGCGTCCAGCCGCATTGAGTCGCGGTCCAAGGGCAAAGCCAAGATCGCTGGCCACGATCGATGCCGGGTTTTTCTTTGAAACCAGGAGCAGCGAGTGGATACCGGGCACGCATCTCTTTTGCCGAATTCTCTGCAGGCCCTGCGCGACAAGCAGGCGGTTATTAAAATCCAGCGGAACCACGTCCGCGACAGTACCGAGTGCAACCAGGTCAAGCAGGGATGCCAGGTTTGGTACCGGGATCTGTTTATCTTCGAACCAGCCTGACTCTTTCAATTTATTTCTCAGTGCTGCGAGTAAATAGAACATCACCCCTACACCAGCAAGGGCCTTGCTGGGAAAGTCATCGCCGCGCAGGTTTGGATTTACAATCACGTTGGCATTGGGTAACACTTCACCGGGTATGTGGTGATCAGTGATGAGTACTTCCATTCCCAGTTGCCGTGCCAGGTCAACGCCTTCCAGGCTGGAAATTCCATTATCAACCGTTATCAACACATCCGGGGACTGGGCCTTTGCCAGCTCCACCACCTCGGGGCTCAGGCCGTAGCCGTGCTCAAAGCGATCAGGCACGAGGAAATCAACTGATGTGGCGCCCATCGCAGCCAGTCCACGCATGCCCACCGCACAGGCTGTAGCACCATCAGCATCATAGTCTGCAACAATGAGCATGCGCTTATTGTCGCGTATGGCATTCGCAATTAACGCTGCGGCATCATCAATATTGCTTAATAGCGTATAGGGTAAAAGCCGCTCCAGGGAATAATCAATATCGTCCAGGCTATTGACGTTTCTCGCAGCATAAACACGTTCCACGACGGGGTGGAGCTTACTGGAAAGCCTGGTGACGCTACCGGGTTGGCGCCGAACAATTGTTTTCTTTTTCAAGCTACATTTCCAGGCGGGTTAAAACTTTTTCAGGCAAGCTGCTCGAGAACACTGTTAAAAGACCGGCTTTTCCTCCAGAACTTCCAGAAACCGGGCTTGCCCAGGCTATACTCGCGGCGTCGGGTCAGGACCCTCAATTCATTAACGCGGCCTTTCGTTAAACCATCGACCAGTTTGCTGCACCAGTTTTTCTCGAACTGTAAAAGACGTTGCCGGGCCTGGCCTCGTTGTAGCATGGTCGTTTGAAAATCTGACATGACGACAAGGATGTTTGCCCTGCCTGTGTCCTGCTCAAGGATTTCGCTGGAATCGGCTGGCAAGGGCAGGCAGGGTGTATTGGATAACATGGACAAGCCCATGGTGCTGTTATCATCGCTGTAGACCCGGGTCCATCGGCGTTCAAGCAAGCCCGGTAACTTGCCGCAGCCCCAGAACCACAGGCTGTTGACCGGCAATTCACCACGTTCAGCGCGTAGCCTGTTAATGTCAGCATTGTGTAACTGGATTTGTACTTCGTTCATCAGTCGATGCCAGGTTGAGGCGTGTTCTCCTACGGGCATGAATTCCTGGATATTCCTGCCAATGACCGAATAAATCTCGGACGTTTTTATAAGCGGCTTATCGTTCAATTTCACATACCAGCGACCAGGTACCGGCACTTCCAGTTCCCAACCCTGGTCGGTAAAACTACGTCGCACCGATGCTGCCAATGCGAGGGCATCATGCTGGGTCAGGGCAAGGTTATTTACATCCACGAGATTCAGGCTTTTCTGGTCAGCATGCAGGTGAACCGGGTCCGCCCTCATCCAGTAGCCCTCGGGCTTTTGTTCTCCATCGATAAGGCGACCTATCGCCGCCATGGGAATATCTTCATCACTGCCATATTCGCATTGAAAAAGATCGCACAGCGAAGCGGTATAGGGAATTTCGTTTATGGCCCTGCTTTTTGCCCGTGCCAGGATTACTTCAAGAGCAGGTAATTCAGACTCCCGACCCTGCGCTTCGTATTCGGCATCAAAAAGACCGGGAACAAGTAAGGTAATACTCAGCATGAATTTGTCATTGCAAGGGTGGGGTTACCGGGATCGTCATCTCACTCGTTTTATCGGGCAATGCTCAGCTCAATATCGCAACCTCAGCTTATATTGTCGAGAATTGCTTTCTTTACGTTTTCCAGTTTCGTATCCGTCTTGATAACCGGCGCACTGGCCTGCTGTATTGCTGTATCCGGATCCTTGAGACCATGGCCGGTAAGGGTGCAGGTTACACAGCTACCCTCTTCTATTCGATTGCCACGAATGTCCCGCAGTGCACCGGCTACGGAAACAGCTGATGCAGGCTCGCAGAATATCCCTTCTTTCTCTGCCAGTAATTTTTGCGTCGCCAGTATTTCAGGGTCGTCGAACTCGTCAAACCAGCCTCCTGATTCACGACTGGCCGCCCATGCATTATCCCAGGACTGGGGGTTGCCGATTCGAATTGCGGTGGCCACTGTTTCAGGGTTTTCTACGGGAGCCCCTCGCAGGAAAGGCGCGGCACCACTTGCCTGGTACCCCAGCATTTTCGGCCTGCCATCAACCACGGCAGATGCACCGAGTTTACAACTTGAATCACAGTAACTGCAGGCCTCGGTATGCTGGCCAGCATATTCACTGAAGCCAATCCAGTACGCGCTGATATTACCGGCGTTTCCAACAGGCAGGCAGTGGTAATCAGGTGCACGACCCAGGTCATCCAGGATTTCAAATGCCGCGGTTTTTTGCCCCTGTAGCCGGTAGGGGTTAATGGAGTTGACAATAGAAACCGGTGCTTCAGTAGCCACTTCCTTGACCAGGCGCATACCATCGTCAAAATTTCCTTCAATCTGGATGACAACCGCACCCTTCATCATTGCCTGTGCCAACTTGCCCAGGGCTATTTTTCCCTCCGGGATAAGCACAAAGGCACGAATACCCGCGCGAGCCGCATAGGCGGCTGCCGAAGCGGATGTATTGCCGGTGGATGCGCAGATAATCGCTTCTGACCCTTCTGATACCGCCTGGGTCACCGCCATGGTCATGCCGCGATCCTTGAAAGAGCCGGTTGGATTCAGGCCCTCATATTTTACATACAGGTCAATATTTTTCTCATTCGCCTCGGGAATATTCTCCAGGCGAATCAGGGGTGTGCGCCCTTCTCCCAGGGAGATAACCCGGGTATCAGCGGCCACGGGCAGGCGTTCACGATAGCGTTCAATTAAACCGGTATAACGAGACATAACTTAATAAGAGTTGTGATCTAAATTGTCAGGCCAGTGTTTCCAGCCTGATCCTGGCGACGGATCCGGATACGGAATCAAGCTTTTCTATCTGCGCTATGGCCTCGTTCATGTTTTTCTCGAGTACTTTTTGCGTCAGGAAGATTATCGGGACATGACTGCTTCCATCCACGGGCTCTTTCTGAATGATGGCCTCGATACTAATACTGGAATTGCCAAATATACGGGTAATATCCGCAAGTACACCCGGCTGATCGACCGCCGAAAGGCGAAGATAATAGGCAGTTTCAATACTTTCGATATCCAGCACAGGTGAGTCGTCCATGGCATCCGGTTGAAATGCCAGGTGCGGTACCCTGTTTTCCGGGTCACTGGTCAGCGCTCTCACGGTATCGACAACGTCTGCCACAACGGCGGAGGCTGTGGGTTGTGAACCTGCCCCGGCACCGTAGTAAAGCGTAGGTCCCACGGCATCTCCATAAACCAGCACGGCATTCATCACACCATCGACATTTGCAATCAACCTTCTTTCCGGGATAAGCGTAGGATGAACTCTCAGTTCAATACCATCTCCTGCTTTTCGCGCAATACCGAGGTGTTTTATGCGATATCCCAACTCGGCAGCATACTGCACATCTGCCTGTTCAATGTTTGTGATGCCCTCGGTATAGGTTTTTTCAAACTGCAGGGGAATACCAAAGGCAATCGAGCCGATGATGGTGAGCTTGTGTGCAGCATCAATGCCTTCTACATCAAAAGTGGGATCGGCTTCTGCATAGCCCAGGGCCTGGGCCTCCTTTAGCACGTCGTCAAAGTCACGTCCCTTGTCGCGCATCTCGCTGAGAATAAAATTCCCGGTACCATTGATTATTCCCGCCGCCCATTCAATCTTGTTTGCCGCGAGGCCCTCGCGCATGGCCTTAATGATGGGTATACCGCCGGCCACGGCCGCTTCAAAGGCCACCGTTACGCCTTTCTCCCTGGCTGCACTGAATATTTCGTTTCCATGCATGGCGATAAGAGCCTTGTTGGCTGTAACAACATGCTTGCCATTTTCAATCGCCCTGAGAACAAGTTCCCGCGCCGGCGAGTAACCTCCTATCAACTCGATGACGACATCTATTTCCTCGTTGTCGACCACGGCAAAGGCGTCGTCACAGATGGTGTCAATCTTGTCGAGGCCTTCGATCGCATTCGCATCATACTCGCGGGCGGCGGCGTGGCTGATGACAATATCCCTGCCGGCACGGCGGGAAATTTCATCTGTATTCCTGGTCAGAACACTGGCAGTTCCTCCTCCCACGGTACCAAGTCCAAGCAATCCAATTTTTACCGGTTTCATATTCGCGTCACTATTCCTGTTCTTTAACCCGCCAGGCTTACGGGCGCCTGGTCTTTTCGAAACATATTTTTAATACCGCGTATTGCCTGCCTGGTCCTGTGCTCATTTTCAATCAGTGCAAAGCGCAAAAAGTTATCACCGTATTCACCAAAACCGATGCCGGGTGAGGCTGCCACCTTGGCGTCAAGCAACAGCTTCTTGGAAAATTCAAGCGAGCCCATTTCCCGGTAAAATTCCGGTATCTCTGCCCATACGAACATGGTGGCTCGCGGCTTTTCCACTTTCCAGCCGATATTATTCAAACCGTCACAAAGTACATCCCTGCGCCGCTGGTAAAGTTTTACGATGTCCCTGACACATTGCTGATCGCCTTCCAGTGCCTTGATCGCGGCAACCTGGATCGGGGTAAACATGCCGTAGTCGAGGTAGGATTTGATGCGTGCCAGCGCATGCACCAGTGCCTGGTTGCCCACCATGAATCCGACGCGCCAGCCGGGCATATTGTAACTCTTGGAAAGTGAAAAAAATTCAACGGCAACGTCCCGCGCCCCTTCAACCTGCAGGATCGAGGGAGCCTTGTACCCATCAAAAACGATGTCGGCGTAGGCGAAATCCTGCACCACCCAGATCTGGTGCTCACGGGCAAACTCGATAATACGTTCGAAAAAATCGAGTTCCACGCACTGCGCAGTTGGATTACTGGGAAAGTTCAAAAGCAGCATCTTTGGTTTTGGCCAGGATGTATGAACAGCCTTTTCCAACTCGGCAAAAAAATCTATCTCCTTGCCTATGGGAACGTGGCGAACGTCCGCCCCCCCCAGTACAAAACCATAGGGGTGGATTGGGTATGCAGGGTTTGGCACCAGTACCTGGTCTCCCCTGTCCATTGTCGCCATGGCCAGGTGCGCCAGCCCTTCCTTGGAACCGAGAGTCACGATAGCCTCCGTTTCCGGGTCAAGCTCCACCCCGTAGCGATCCCTGTACCAGTTGCAAATGGCCCGTCGCAGCCTTGGTATACCCCGCGACATGGAGTAACGGTGTGTGTCCTTTCTCTGTGACGCCTCCACCAGCTTGTCTACGACATGCTGTGGTGCCGCCTGGTCAGGGTTTCCCATGCCAAAGTCAATGATGTCTTCACCGTTTCGACGCTCCTGCATTTTCAAATCATTAACGATGTTAAAAACGTAGGGCGGCAGACGCTTAATTGTTGGAAATTCGGTATCCATGAACAGTAGTTGAGTTCGTATTCTCTTGAAAAACCTCGCAATTATACGGCATATGCACCAAGGGTTACAGTCAGGCTTGTGCAGTTCCAGGGGGTTATGCTCTCTACAGTCACTGCCGTATACTGCCGGTCATGAAAGTTAGTCGATTAACACACAAAAATAGATGACTAAAGTAGCTGCAATACAAATGGTGTCCGGTGACCAGGTCGAAGCCAACCTGCGCCAGGCAGAGGACCTGCTCGATAAGGCAGCCGGTGATGGGGCTGAATTTGCGCTGTTACCGGAGTATTTCCCCATCATCAGCGACAACGAAAAAGCCAAGCTTGAGATCGTCGAGGACTACGGCAACGGCCCCCTCCAGCAGTGGCTCGCTGCACAGGCAAAAAAATACGGTATCTGGCTGATGGCCGGCACCGTGCCGCTACGCACGGAAAACCCTGCCCTTGTTGCCAGCGCCTGTCTTTTGTACACACCGGGCGGTGAATGTGTTGCGCGCTATGACAAGATGCACCTGTTTGATGTCTGTGTAAGCCGCGAGGACGAAGAGTCCTACAACGAATCAGATACCATTCTCGCAGGGCGCGACATTGTCACGGCAGATATACCACCGGGGACCCTCGGCCTGACCATCTGCTACGACCTGCGCTTCCCTGAACTGTACCGGGAACTCGTTCAACGGGGCGCAAGCATTTTCACCGTGCCCGCCGCTTTCACCTACAGTACAGGGCGCCGGCACTGGGCTTTGCTGCTCTCCGCGCGCGCGGTAGAGAACCTTAGCTTCGTAATCGCGTCCAACCAGGGTGGGCAAAATACCGAAAATCGACGAACCTGGGGTCACAGTATGATAATTGACCCGTGGGGCAATATCCTGGCTGAACTTGAAGAGGGACCGGGTGTAGCCTGCGCCGAGTTGGACATGGAAAGGCTGGAGTCATTGCGCAACAGCTTTCCCGCACTTGATCACCGTATTGTAGGAGTATGAGAAGTTAATGAGTCAGTCCCTTGAAAAAGCACAGCAGCAGTTACTCAACCCCGTGGGGATGGAAGTTGCCGACATCGAAAAAACCCTTGGCAAGTTGATGGCCCACGACATTGACGCCGCGGATCTTTATTTTGAGTCTTCCCGCGCGGAAAGCTGGGTACTGGAAGACAGCATTATTCGCGAAGGATCGCACAGCATCGACCAGGGTGTTGGCGTGCGCGCAATCAGCGGTGAGAAAACCGGCTTTGCCTATTCTGATGAAATCGTACTCCCGGCGCTGGATAGCGCCGCAGCGGCTGCCAGGGCTATTGCCAGGCAGGGCGGCAACGCAACGGTTCCCGCCTGGAATTCAAACAATGCCCTTGCACTTTATTCACCCTTGATGCCGATGGAGTCAATCAGCTCCCAGGATAAAGTCGCGATACTTAACAAGATCGACCGGCTTTGCAGGAAAAAGGATCCCCGCGTTAAACAGGTCATCGCCGGACTCAGTGCTTCACACTCAACCGTCATGGTTGCCGCCAGTGACGGCACATTCGCCGCAGATCTTCGTCCTCTTGTCAGGCTGAATGTCAATGTCATCGTGGAAGATGGTAAGCGTATTGAAAAAGGTAGTGCGGGTGGCGGCGGCCGATTTGGATACGAGTACTTCCAGGACGACGAATTACTGGAAAGCTATATCGATGAAGCGATTGAACAGGCCCTTGTTAATCTCGAAGCTGTCGCTGCACCCGCTGGTAGCATGACCGTTGTTCTCGGGCCGGGCTGGCCCGGGATTCTCCTGCATGAGGCAATTGGCCATGGTCTTGAAGGTGATTTCAATCGCAAGGGCACGTCGGCTTTTGCTGGCCGCATTGGAGAGCGTGTTGCGACCGAGTCAGTGACGGTTGTGGATGACGGTACCATCCCTGACAGGCGTGGTTCGCTTTCAATCGACGATGAAGGCATAGCCAGTGAATGCACCACCCTTATCGAAAATGGGATACTGACAAATTACATGCAGGACAAGATGAATGCCGGGCTCATGGGTATGAAACCAACCGGTAATGGTAGAAGGGAATCCTACGCTCACCTGCCCATGCCACGAATGACCAATACCTACATGCTGGGCGGAGAATACCCGGCGGAAGAGATTATTGCGTCCGTGGAGAAAGGCATCTACGCATCCCAGTTTGGTGGTGGCCAGGTCGATATTACCAACGGCAAGTTTGTTTTCAGCGCAAGCCAGGCCTGGATGATTGAGAATGGCAAGCTGGCAGCACCTATCAAAGGCGCAACTATCATCGGCAACGGCCCGGATGTGCTGACCCGGGTGTCCATGGTGGGTAATGACATGGCACTGGATTCCGGTGTTGGCATGTGTGGTAAGGACGGCCAGTCTGTACCCGTAGGCGTAGGCCAGCCAACGATAAAGATAGATGAACTGACAGTGGGCGGTACCAGTACCTGAACGGTACTCTCGCCACAATAAACGCGTACCCGGGGTAGTTCCTATCCGGCCGGAACTACGGGTACTTCTGAATTAACATCCCCGTTTTGCCCACGCTGTCGCAGCAGGTGGTCCATCAATACAACGGCTAGCATGGCCTCGGCTATTGGCACAGCACGAATACCGACGCAGGGGTCGTGACGC
>CAZXDV010000029.1:0-19155 GCA_964639535.1 uncultured Enterobacteriaceae bacterium
CCCCTGTTCATCTTCCACGACAAAAAACGGTGCCTGTTCTACCTGGTGCTGCTGGGCCAACTTCATTCCAGCACTTTGCGGGTCCCTTTCATCTGCGATAACGGTGCTATCGATGTAGCGCATTTGATTACCTGACTCCAGCCGCTCCTGCACGTCTGCACACTTGCGGCAGGGCTCTCCATCAGCCTTGATTTTTTTTACAAAAGTAATTTTCATGCGCGTTCCCGCCTCAAAAAATGATGGCGCAGGGTATCAAAGTGCCCATCCAGGGAAAAGACCAAGATTTTATAATGAAATAATGAATGGATATTATATGCAGGCAGGCTAGCCCACGTGGCCGCGAGCGCCCGCCGTCTTAACGATTCACTACCAGGAAGAGTGGTGCTGCAAAAACTTGGAGTCAACAAAGGTGCCGTGAGAAGACAGGTCGGTAAACTGCAGGCTGCTGCCATCTATATTTTCAATCACCAGGTGCAATCTCGAGATATCCCTGAGTGATGGGTCCAGTATCACGGTGCTGACGGTGTCCCTGCCTATAATATTCCGTCCTTTTTCCAGCTTGTAACTTTTGCCGGTGTGGTCGACAAAGTGAATGCCATCGTCAGCGATGACGCTGCATTTATGCTTGGATAGCATCAGTGTCATCTCGGTGCCCGGGGCCAGGGTGATTGTCACCGCCTCACCCTTGGGCATTCTCTCGAAGTCACCGGGTGTGGCATCGCCGTTTCCGCCTTCCCGTTTACTGGCAACAGGTTCGAAAATGGTATTTTCAAGCATCAGGGTTTCCCTGAATTCATCCTGGGCCTCGGAATCAGTGCTGCTTGCCGGATCGGAAACCGGTTCGTTCAACATCTTCTTCTTTTCCGAGTACAGGTACTTGATGATTTCCTGCCTGGATGAGAGGTATTGCATGTACTTGACCAGTGCAACGCGCCTGAAGGGATTAAACTCATCGTCGCCCTCGTTGAGTGCACTGATGATATCGCGCCAGCTGTGATCCTGGGAAAAAATCAGGGGGTCCAGTTCCCTTATGGCTCGATTAATACTGTTGCTGTCTTCAATGGACTTGGAAAGGATGGATACGAATTTCTTTTCAATTTCCTTGATGGTTCGCGCTTCTTTTTGTAGCTGGTCAGGGCTGAACTTGACCATCTCGGTGATTTTCTTTGACGGAACCGCGACGCGTCCGGACACGGCAAATTCGAAATCGGCCACTGAACTGAACTTTAACTGCTGGTCGCCGACCTGTAACTCAAGGGGTTTTGCAAAAAATTTGTTTAGCATTTGATCACTGGGGTATGCATACTCAATCTAAAGTATACTTTTTTTAAGCTGTTGATTATTTAGAAAAAACGGCTACTGTGAACTCCGTCACGTTTAGTGGTGCCGACCGCCTGGGCCGGGCTTATTTATCAAGTAAGCGCATCTCGCGAGGCCGCTATTATACGTGTAATCCATTTCTCCAGGCACAGTTTTTTTTGTTCAGCTGACCTTATTTTGACACTGTCCTGACGCTGCTGGCTGGATAAAATTACTGTCACTTTGCAGGGCAGCCATTGGAAAGTTGGCCGCTTACCAGAATTGACCTGCGCTGCCCGGCGGAGCAGCCGGAAAGCGCCTCCATGTGTGCATAGAAGCTGTCCAGATCCCGTCCCAGCAGCCGATAGACTCGCAGGAATTCCGGCACAAGTGACTGGTAGGTGCTGACCGCTGCTATGCGGGCGTTATTGACCTGCTTCATCCAGTTGTCATACTCACCCTCACCACCCCAGCTCGACCTGAGCTGTTCGTATTCAACCTGCATCGCCGCCAGGGTTTGTTTTTTCTCTTCAAGTTTCATGCTGTCTGCCCGGTCCGAGCTATATACCGCTTCCAGTTTTTCCCTGTAGGACAGGACCAGCTGGTGAAATTGCTTTTCCCTTTTCAGCATTGCAGCAAATTCATCACTTTGCGCATCGTCTGCGAGGGAGTCCAGCCAGGCATGGACGCCTATCCGGGCCACGGCTTCGGCAAAGGCCTCGTTAAACTCGGTGTCGTCACGCAGGTAGAGCCGCTGGTGTGCAAGTTCATGAAAGATAAGGCGGGCCAGTTCAACATTGGAACGCTCCAGCATGCCATTCAGGATGGGATCATCAAACCATCCCAGCGTGGAGTAGGCGCTGACACCTCCCAGGTAAACGTCAAAGCCCTGGTTTTCCAGTTGCTGCATGTATGCCATGGCGTCATTCCTGTGAAAATAACCGCGATAGCTCAGGCATCCAACCACGAAAAAGCACGACTGGTGGGGTACCAGCGAAAGCCGGGGTGCGGCAAATACATTCCAGACAATGTAGCGCCGGCCGATGTCTGCATACTTGCGATAGCTGTCATTGTCCGGCAATAGCAGTGACTCACTGGCAAAATTCCTGATTTCGGTAATACTTCGAAGGCGGTTTTTTACGTGTTCCGGTATCGAACTATCTGCGTAAACTTCGCTAAAATCACGCTGGGTCCGCAGGACCTGAAGCTGGCCCGAAATTGACTGGCCGTAATAGGATATGCTGCTGCATGAACAAAGCAGGAAAACCGCCAGGAGAGTGTTGACTCGAACAAGTACTTGTCGAAATGACATTGGGAAAAACTAACATGAATGTGAGGAAATTACATATAAGCCATGTATGAAAATATTATCAGTCCGGCTGAGCTGGAGGAATTAGGTCGGCAGCAAGGTAACAGGATAGTGGACTGCCGTTACAACCTGGCTGACACGGGGGCCGGAAGAAAGGCTTATCTTGAATCACACATCCCTGGAGCCGTGTTTGCTGATGTGCACGACCATCTCTCGGGGCCACCCGTGACCGATCACGGACGCCATCCACTGCCCACGGCGGAGCGACTGCTGCAGGTTTTTGCGGAGCTCGGAATCAATAACGATACCCAGGTTGTTGCCTACGATGATTCTTTTGGTGCCTTTGCAGCCCGGCTTTGGTGGTTGCTCAGGTACATGGGGCACTCCAGGGTAGCAGTGCTTGATGGTGGTTGGCAGGCCTGGATCAATCACGGTGGGGACCGTGAAGCCGGTAATGTTGATGTCCCCAGGGGAAGCTTCAAGGGGCAGGCACGTAAAGACCGGCTGGTGCTGCTTGATGAAGTGGAAAAGGTCCGGCTGCTGGTGGACTCAAGGGAAGCCGCCAGGTACAGGGGGGAGCAGGAGCCGATTGACCCGCATGCTGGTCACATTCCAGGGGCACAAAACCGTTGCTGGAAGGACAATATCACCGAAAACGGTGAATTCGTCGCGGCACACCAGCTGCATGATGAGTTCAGCAAGCTCTACCAGGGTGAAAACCCCGAAAACGTGGTGTTTTACTGCGGTTCTGGCGTTAGCGCCTGCCATAATTTGCTTGCCGCACACCGGGCAGGGCTGCCGGAGGGCAGGCTTTATGCCGGTTCGTGGAGTGAATGGTGCCGTGATTCCGCGCGACCGCGTGCCAAATCCACTGAAGAATGAGCAATATTTTTCTTGGCAGACAGGCTGTAGACTTGTCAGCTTACGCTTTATAATGCTGCAGCATGCTCAAGACCAATAACAATATGCAATCACAAAACCGACTTTTGTTGGCCGGCCTGTTGCTTTGCAGCTTTTGTGCTTTCACCAGTGTTTCAACAGCGCAGGACCTGACCGAGCTGTTTCCCGACGAGGACGCCAGCGAAGCGCTGGATACGTTAAAAGAAAGCGCGGACGAACAGGTAGACAGCGCCCTGGATGCGGCCAGTGATCTCGTGGAGTCAAGCGCCGTTGATGCGGTCAGCGATATCAGTGACCAGTCTTCTTCGCTTGCCGACCTGATTTCTACCAGCAATCCCTATGCCCTGCCAAAGGACGTGGTCATGGTGCTCGATAATTCGGGCAGCATGAAAAAAAATGACCCCGGCTTCCTGGCAACCAAGGCGGTTTCGGAATTTATTTCCGGTCTCGACGATCAGACCCGGATAGCCATCGTGATATTTGACCAGGGTGTAAACCTTGCTGTGGCACTAACCGATCTGAATTTTGAGTCAAGGGACCAGGTGCTGACGAGCCTTGAGAATGTAAATTACAAGGGTCTTTACACGGATAGCCCGGCGGCAATCGAGAGGGCTATCTATGAACTCAAAAACAGCGGGCGTGCCGAGGCTCAAAAATCCATCGTCTTTATGACTGACGGGATCGTCGATACCGGCAACCCGGAAGTTGATCTTGAAAAAAGCAAGTGGCTCAAGGAAGACCTGGCAGCAGATGCGGCAGACGAAGAAATAAAGGTGTTTGGTATTGCTTTTACCGAGGCTGCCGATTTTCAGCTAATACAATCGATCGCCCAAAAGACCGATGGAGAATACTACAGGGCATTGCAGGCTTCAGATTTGCAAACCGTATTTCAGCAGATTAATACGATCCTCAACAGTCCCCCGGAACCGGAGCCGGTTGAAGAATATTATCAGGAACCGGAGCCCGTTGAAGTTGAGGCACCGGTGGTACAGCAGCCAGTAATAATCGAGGTGCCGGCACAGGCACCTGCAGCAATGAGCAAAGAGGAGCGCCTGCGCTCAACCATCATGATGGTTGCGGCGGCGATATTGTTGATTACTCTCCTGGCTATCCTTTATTTACTTCTAAAAAGAAGTAAGGAGTCTGCCGCGGCAGCCGAGGAGGTTGTGTCCGATGCCTTCATTAACGATCCCCAGAATTTCACCGGTATCAGTCAGTACAGGCTGGGCACGAAACCAACCATGTTTGGACGCGTGGCTGGAAAGGATGCGGATCACCTGAATTATATCGTTATCCCGGAATCAACCATTGGACGTCGCCACGCTCTCATCGAATACAAGGATTACGGCTACTGGATCAGTGACCAGGGAAGTATCAATGGTACTTTTGTGAATGACATGATGATCACCAGCGAAGTTTGTCTAAAGCACGGGGATCGTGTCCGCCTGCATAAATATGAATTCGAATTCAGCATGCCGGAAATGGACGATGCCGGAATGACGGTGATGTCCAATACCCAGTTTGCCGGCGCGCCAACAAGCATCGACGCACCTGCTGATGTTGCCGAGGCTGTTCCGAACCTGTCAGAAATGGAAGGTATGGACCCGGAATTTGATATTACCGGGGGAGTGGGCGCCGAAGCAGAATTTAATCTTGATTCAGTCGCCCCGGCAAGCGATGACGATGACGAAACCCTTGTTCGCGGCGACAGCGGCATGGCTGGTGATATCACTGCTCCAGGTGCTGAAAGCACCGAGGATGGAGGCAGCGCTGGCGCGGTAGCTGCTGCGGATGATGGGGATTCGGAAGATGAGACACTGCTACCCATTTCTGCAGGGATGAGTGAAGATACCTCCAACATTCCTTCCGCTGACAGTGATGATGGAGATTCAGAAGACGAGACCCTCATGCGCGGGAATTTTGATGGCGTTGAAGACGATGATATGACAATCCGCAAGAACGCCGATGAAGCGATAGAGGATTTCTTTGATATTGACGATGAGCGCGGGAGTGACAAGTAGTTTTTTTCATGCCTGAAATGGCGACAGTCATTCGAATCCGCAAGTCATAATGCTGGTACCATCATAATGGACAGGCAGGCTTTTCTTCTGAACCGACTTTCTGATGGGCAATTCCACTCCGGCCAATCTCTCGCCCATGAATTAAATATCAGCCGCACGGCTATATGCAAAAGAGTCAGGGCCCTGGAAGCGCTCGGGCTTGATATATACTCGGTCAGGGGAAAGGGTTACCGCCTGTCTCAACCGATAGAACTGCTGGATGAGGCAATCATCAGGCAGCACATGTCAGGTCCCGGCAATCAACGTTTGCGGGATATCGAAGTGTTCACCGAGATTGATTCAACCAACATGTACATGGTCCGTGAACTTGAGACAGGCGTCATACATGGCCGCGCAGTTTTAGCTGAATTTCAGCAAAGTGGCAGAGGCAGGCGGGGAAAGAATTGGGTTTCATCCTTTGCCGGCGGTGTATGCCTGTCAATTGGCTGGCAGTTTGACCCCACGCCGGCGAGCCTGGCTGCTCTTTCACTGGCTACCGGTGTCGTGGTTTGCCGCTGTCTTCGGCAACTGGGTGTCGAGAGCGCCCAGTTAAAATGGCCAAATGACATCGTTAGCGGCGGGCGCAAGCTGGGAGGGATCCTGATAGAAACAAGAAGTGAAACCGGTGGTGCGAGTGATGTTATTCTCGGACTGGGGCTTAACGTAGAGCTGTCCAACAGGGAAGAAGACGTCATTGACCAACCGGTTACAAGTCTTAACGAGATTTTGAAAAAAGGGATTTCCCGTAATGAACTGGTGGGATTGTTACTGGATGAACTGGGTGGGATGCTGGGTTCCTATGCCGATAAGGGCTTTTCCAGTTACCTGGCTGAGTGGCGAAGTTACGATTCCCTGGGTGGGCGTGAAGCCTCCATTATTTTTCCAGGGGAAACCCTTTTCGGTGTCGTACTTGGAATTACCGAAAGCGGTTTGTTACAAATGGACATAGACGGGGAGGAACGGGTGTTTAGCAGTGGGGAAATAAGCCTGCGGGCGCGACAATGAACTTGCTGGTGGACATTGGGAATTCTCGCCTGAAGTGGGCACAGTCCATGGATGGTGAGTTGTTTAATCATGGTTCCTGCGATTATGACAGGGAGAACTTTCCGGCCTCTTTGCAATCTGCCATGAAATCGATTGATGATCCCGGGCAGGTTCTCGTCGCAAATGTCGGCGGAGAAGCGCTGGCCATCGCGCTTGAAGACTACTGTTCCTCGCGATGGTCCATAACACCTGTGTTTGCAAAAGTAAGCGAAAAACTCGCCGGGGTTCACAATGGATACAAGAATACGCGGGAGCTTGGTATAGACCGATGGCTGGCGCTGGTGGCGGCCTGGCAAACTTACAGGAGACCACTGTGCGTTGTTGATTGTGGCACGGCCCTGACGATAGATGTTGTTGATAGCAATGCCGTCTACAGTGGCGGATATATTATCCCCGGTATCGATTTGATGATTAATTCACTGAGCAGAAACACGGACCAGGTAAAGGTGGCTCACAGCGAGTCGATGACGCTGCAGCCGGGGCTGCAAACTGTCGACTGTGTCGTGCACGGTGTGTACACAGCCTGCGTGTCAGCCATCAGGCAGGTCCTGCAGCAATCAAGACAAGGCTGGGGTGAGGACGTAGGCCTGGTGTTAACAGGGGGTGCTGCAGAAAGCATCGGCAAGCATCTTGACGACGACTTTAATATCGAGCCCTGGCTGGTTTTGCAGGGCCTGCAATTAATACCCGGAGATGTTTCATGAAGTGGTTGTTTATCCTGCTACTCACTTCAAACCTTGTTTACTTCGGTTACGAGTTGGACAGGCAAACGGCGTTTGACCTGAATGGGCAGAAGTCCCTTCCGGTTATGCCCCTTGGTGCTACTGAGCTGAAATTCCTCGATGAACTTGAAACACTTCCTCCACCGCGGAATATCCAGCTGGCAAACCCCTTACAGGATTTGCTTGATCCTGAAACCTCGGCCGATTCCACGCTTAGTGAAATAGAGGACGAACTGGGCAGTGATGCACTTCTCGAGCAGACGGTGGAGCAACAGGACATCGACGAGACCAGGAAAATACTGGAATTTGATGAGGCAAGCTCATCCTGTTTCAGTTTTGGCCCTGTTGCGGAACAGCAGCAGGCCAACGGACTGCGGGACTGGTTCTCAATCCAGGGTGCCAGGGCGGGCGTGCGGCACACAGATGAACAGGGACGCCAGTTATTCTGGGTCTATCTCTCGCCGCAGGACAGCCGGGAGGATGCCATGAACACCATTCGCAGCATCAGGGAGAAAGGAATCAGTGATTTTAGACTCATCTCAAAGGGTGATATGCAAAATGCCATATCCATGGGGGTCTTTTCCAGCCAGGCGTCGGTGAACAGGCGACTCAGCGAGCTCAAGCAACAGGGCTACAAGCCGGTAGTTGTACCTTATTCAGACGGCAAGCGGGTTTACTGGGTGGATACTCAACTTCCGGATGATGAGATCCTGCAGCAGAAGGTTTTTAATGATTATCCCTCGCGTTTCAGCTCAGTGCCTGTCAATTGCCAGGAAATTGCTATAGCCCGCAATTCTTCATAAAATGCCGCCGTTATGGCACTTTTCTCCCCTGAAGGAGTAAGAACAATAAATACACAGATACCCATGCTCGCCAGGTGTTTCGCCGGACCCCGGATTTTTCCGGTACTGCTGGCCCTGATACTGGTTACGGGCACACTGGCAGCCTCCGAGGCGGACCAGGTACAGTCCCTGATCGCCCGGGGTGAACTGCGCCAGGCGCTGACCCTTACAGAAAAGGAATTACTGAGAGACGACAAGAGCGTTACTTATCGCTTTCTCAAGGGCCTGATCCTGACTCGCATGGACGAACTGGACAAGGCCAGCGAGGTTTTCGTTGAGTTAACCCGGGAGCACCCGGATTTGCCTGAGCCCTACAACAACCTTGCGGTTATCTACGCATCCCAGGGAAACTTTGATAAGGCTCGGGATGCCCTGAAGCAGGCAATCAGCACCCATCCCACCTACGCGACTGCGCATGAAAACATGGGTGATATATATGCCAAGATGGCGAGCAAGGCTTATAACCAGGCCCTGCAGCTCGATGCTGACAACAGTTCTGCCAAGGCAAAGCTGGCCCTGGTGAATGACCTGTTTTTTGTGCCGAGGAATGAAAAGGACAACCTGGAGCTGGTAGCAAAGGCCGATGAGGCAGCCAGGCAGGCGCAAGAGGAACAGGCGAGGGCGGCAAAGGCAGCAAAAGAAGCAGAGAAGGCAGCCGAGGAAGCGGAGGCCGCCAGGCGTGAATTGGCCATGTTGAAAGAAAAGCAGGCCAGGGAAGAAAAAGAGCGTCTTGAAAAGGAACAAGCCGAGAAAGCACGTGCAGCCGAGATGGCAAAGGAGCAGGCAAGGCAGGAAGCGCTTGCGCTTGAGAAAGCAAAGAAAGAAGAAGAGCAAAGGCAGGCCGCGGAGGCTGCAGCAAAGGCAGAGGCGGTGGCCAGGGCGCAACAGGAAGCCCGGCAGCAAGCGGAAAAAATGAGCAAGGAGAAGTCTCAACGGGAAGCCCGGGACAGGTCTGATGTTACAGACACTGTTAACCGTTGGGCAGCAAGCTGGTCTGCCCAGGATGCCGAGTCCTATATTTTATTTTACGGAAAAGAGTTCAGTCCGCCTAAAAAGTTAAGCCGTGCTGCCTGGGAAGATCAAAGACGCGTTCGCCTGGCTAGGCCCAGTTTTATCAAGGTTACGCTAAGCGATATGCGTATCAGCTTGCTCGGGGAAAGTCATGCCCAGGCAACATTTCAACAAAAATATGAATCCAACACCTACAAGGATTCTGTCAAGAAAACCCTGATCCTGAAAAAAGAGGGCGGAAACTGGCTTATTACCGGCGAGCATTCCGACTGATCCCGGCGATTTCCTGATGCGATACACCAAGCTGGTAATTTCAAGTGTGCTGGTCCTTTGTACGTTTACGACTATGGCTGGTGATCTTCTTGCCGGAAAAACGCTTTCACACAAGCTCGATCACGGAAATGAAGTGCTCCTTGTCAGGGCAATGCAAAGTATCAGTAAGGGGGATACTCAAGGTGCCCTGCCACTACTCGAGGAACTGGTAGACAAGTATCCCAGGTTCAAGCTTGCCCAGCTGATGTACGCGGACTTGTTACTTGCCCAGAGTCGGCCCATCAGGGACTTTGGTTCGCATCCGTCGGCTCCCTATAACCAGATAGTTGCGCTCCGCGACGAGGCTCGTGCCAGGTGGCAACATTATTCAAGCCCACCGGCTATCCAGAAATTACCAGGTTCACTGGTGCAACTCAGTACCCGGCAGGAACACGTCATCGTGGTGGATATGAGTGCATCACGGCTGTACCTGTTTGAGAACAGGGATGGTGTACCCCGCCTGCTAAAGGACTTCTACACAACCATTGGAAAAAAAGGCGTTGGCAAGTACGAAGAAGGTGATCAGAAAACCCCGGTAGGAGTTTATTTTGTTACGGGTTTTATCGAACCGGAGGAATTGCCGGACTTGTACGGTGACGGGGCTTTTCCCATAGACTACCCAAATGCCTGGGATAGACGTAATGGTCGAACGGGTTACGGAATCTGGTTGCATGGCACACCCAGTGCGACCTTTGCCCGGCCGCCAAGGGATAGCAACGGTTGTGTAATCGTCAGTAATAAAGACCTGAACACACTGTTTCCCTACATAGATACCGGCGAGACCCCGGTTATATTGACAGAATCCATAAACTGGATTTCAGTAAACGAGTGGAAAAAACGCCAGTCAACGTTCGAAAAAAATATTGAAAAGTGGAGAGTGGACTGGGAGAGCCGGGATGCAGATCGTTACCTGAGCCATTACTCGTTAAATTATTCCGGCCTTGGTAAAGACTACAAGAGCTGGGTTGCCTACAAGAGAAGGGTGAATCCGTCGAAAAAATTTATCAAGGTGCAGCTTAGCGAAAAGAGCATGTTCCTCTACCCGGGGGAGCAAGCCCTGCTTGTGGTTACCTTCAGGCAGGATTACACCAGTGACAGCACCAGGCGTCGCTTTGTGAAACGGCAGTACTGGCAGCAGGAAAACGACGGCAAATGGCGAATTATTTACGAGGGATCGGCAACCTGAGCGGAGTCGATATTCTTGCGCAGCCAGCTGACCAGGTCGCGCCAGATGTGTGCAACTTCCTGGGGCTTGGGCATTATTCCCGCATAAGGTAATTCAATCGTTACAACAGGTATTTCAAGTTGCACACCGGCAAAATTTCCCAGTGAGCCGGGGTATGTTCCAAGCAGGTTAAGATACAGCCTGCCCAGCTTGTAAGGACCGTTTTTTGGTCCGTCATAATCGATAATGCCGTGTGGCGCATGAACGGCCACGATCACATCCGGCTTGAACTGTTCAATCTCACCTACCAGCCACTGGGTTTCAGGTTCACTTAATGGTGCTTTGCCGGGAAACCGCCGGGGATTTCGCTTTGTCACATTTTCCCAGTAATCCTTCGTCGCATTCTCCCAGTCGTGCATGGGGAAATTACGATTTAGATCCACATCATTGGCATTCATTCGCTGGGATTCCTTCCTGAGTAGTCCATCGGGATTTAGCAAGGGAACGATACGCCAGTGAAAGAGCCCCGAATGATGCTCGTTGAGGGTGTTCATCCACTTGAAGACGATACTCACCGAGGAGTATTCATCACCATGTATACCACCTACAAGTAGCACGCGACCCAGCGGTTTGCGGCCATCAAAGGGCGGGTATTCGCGGTATATGATAGGGCTGCCAGTGGAGGAATAGGCATTTGCCTGGGACATTTCAGAATCAAGGCACTCCTCCAGGGTGACGCTGGCCAGCTTGGCCGAGATCCTTTCACATTCACCGGATACGACCGTTGCGGAGCCGGGCTCCTGCGCCTGTGGACCAGGAACGAGGAGGGACAGCCCCATGCAAAGAAGCCAAGGTTGCAGATTTTTCATTATTCTTATTTCAGGTAACTCAGGGCGATACCGACAAAAATACAGGCACCAAACCAGTTATTGTTTAAAAAAGCCTCAAAGCATTTTGCAGGTGACCTGTCTCTTATCAGGTACTGGTGATAGGCAAAAATCATGGAGCCAATTACCAGCGAGAGATAAAAGAGCCATCCCAGTTTCAGTTGATATCCGACGATACACAATACCAGTATTACGAGACTTTGCAGGATACCTATAATAAGCCGGTCAGCATCATCAAACAGTATCGCGGTGGATTTCATTCCCTGCTTTAAATCGTATTCCCGGTCCACCATGGCATAAATTGTATCAAACACCACGGTCCATAAAAGGTTTGCAATAAATAGTAGCCAGGCAATCCTTGCTATTTCCCCCGCCTGGGCGGCAAATGCCATTGGAATACCCCAGCTGAACGCCAGGCCCAGGAAAAACTGTGGCAGGTAAGTGTATCGCTTCATGTATGGGTAAACCACTGCAAGGGGGATTGCCACAAATGACAGCATGATGGTCAGCTTGTTGGTGGTTAAAACCAGCAGGAATGCGATAAACACGAGGCTGACAGCCAGTAAAATCGCTTCGCGAGTGCTTACTGCCCCACTTGTTAGCGGGCGGCTGCGGGTTCTTTCAACGAAGCGATCGAAGTCACGGTCGGCATAGTCGTTCATGACACAGCCGGCGGAGCGGGTGAGCAATGTTCCGAGAACAAATACTGCAAGCAGGTGAAGCGAGGGAACTCCCTCGGCGGCTATCCACAATGCCCAGAGCGTAGGCCATAGTAACAGGAATGTACCAATTGGCTTATCAAGACGGGTAAGCAGGACATATTGATGAACCCGGTTTTTGAAACCCGGTGAGCGGGCAATGAACCAGGCTTCCAGGGATTCAAAATGGGGGCGACACCATTGCTGGAAGCTGGATAAAATTGACCGCATTCCCTGTCTCAGCTGATGCCACTTTTGTGCAGGCTCTGTCATTGGCTAAGTTTAATCGCACAGGCGCTACAGTTGAAGGATAAACGCTAACTATACCTTGCCGAATACCACCCGCTCTGCGATCCATCTTTTTATCAGTAGATCTACATTGTCCTCATGGTGTTGAAGAAGCAGGTCAGCAGATTTCTGTATCATGGGCACCAGCTCAGCATCACGTACGATATCAGCGATGCGTAACGCTGGCAGGCCAGTTTGTCGTGTACCGAGCAAATCTCCCGGGCCCCTTAATTCAAGATCTTCACGGGCAATCTCAAATCCGTCATTGGTTTTTCTCATGATCTCAAGGCGCGCCTGGGCAAAGTCGGATAGCGGGGCCTGGTACATCAGGACGCAGTCACTTTGTTTTTCACCTCGACCAACACGACCGCGAAGCTGGTGCAGCTGCGACAGTCCCAGTCGTTCACTGTTTTCTATGATCATCAGGCTTGCGTTTGGCACATCTACACCAACTTCAATAACCGTGGTCGCGACAAGTAAATCGATATCAGCATTCTTGAAATCTGCCATTACCCTTGTCTTGTCACTGCTCTTCATGCGCCCATGCACCAGGCCGACGCGATGTTGAGGTAGCTGCTCCTGCAGTAATTGGCAGGTATCTGTAGCAGCTTCGGCCTGTAGTGAATCCGATTCGTCGATGAGGGTGCATACCCAGTACACTTGCCGGCCTTCATCACATGCCACCCTGATTCTCTGAACGATGTCGTCCCGCCTGGTATTGGAAATGGCGATAGTGTTGACCTGCTTTCGGCCCGGGGGGAGTTCATCAATAACAGATACATCAAGATCAGCAAATATTGTCATCGCCAGTGTCCTCGGGATAGGCGTGGCTGTCATGATTAGCTGGTGCGGTGCGCCGGTGCCGGCCTTTTGTATCAGCGCCAGGCGCTGGTGTACGCCAAAGCGATGCTGTTCGTCGACAATGACCAGGCCCAGGTTGCCAAAACTGGTTTCATCCTGGAATAGTGCATGGGTTCCCACGAGGAAGCAGGGTTCAGCAGAGTCCATGTATTGCAGCACGGGCTTGCGCTCAGTCTGTGACATTTTCCCTGTTAACAAGGCGACCTGGAATCCGCTTGCATCAAACCACTTGCTGAGATTGTGAAAATGCTGTTCAGCAAGAAGCTCTGTGGGGGCCATGAAACATACCTGGTACCCGGATGTCATGGCCTGCAGAGCTGCAATGGCAGCAACCACGGTTTTACCAGAGCCAACATCACCCTGTACAAGACGCAGCATTGGCGTGTCAGTGCTTATGTCGGACTGAATTTCTTCGAGAACGCGCTGCTGAGCGCGGGTAAGAGAAAAAGGCAGCTTGTTCAGAAAAGTTGCGACAGCTTTTTCCGAAATTTGCATCCCCGGGGCTGGTAGGGCCTGCACCTTTTTTCTCAGTGAGCGCAGGCTCAAGTGCTGCGCCACCAGTTCCTCAAAAGCGAGGCGTTGCTGTGCTGGATGTTTACCGGCGATTAATGCTTCAACATCCGCATTCACAGGGGGACGGTGAACGTAGGATAGCGCCGCCCCGAGTTCAGGGAGGTTCAATTCTGCAAGTAAGCCGGGAGGAAGTAGTTCTACCAGGTCGGTACTGTCATTCTCGAGTGCATCCATTGCCTGGGCAGTAATGCTTCTGAAGCGAGACTGGCTTACACCTTCCGTTGCCGGATAGACTGGAGTGAGGGTATCTTCAACCTTGCCCAGTTCATGTTCACTAATGAGCTGGTACTCGGGGTGAATCATTTCATTCTTATTCCCAACCCGGCGAACCTGTCCCCAGCACTGGATAAACCTGCCCCTTTCAAGATTATTTTGCTGGGCCTTTGAAAAATGGAAAAAACGCAGTGTCAGCGATCCTGTACCATCTGAAATTCGACACAGCAGGGAGCGCCTCTTGCCAAACTGTACCTGCGCCAGTTCTATACTTCCCTGTACCAGGGCATCTTCACCGCTAACCAGGCCACCAATGGGGCGTACCCGGGTACGGTCCAGGTAACGCCGTGGCAGGTGAAACAGGGCATCCTGGATCGTAACAATTCCCAGTACCTGGAGACGTTCGGCAATACGGGCACCCACGCCGCGAAGCGTGGACACCGGCTGGTTCAAGCCTGGCGTGGAAGGGGTTGCCAAGTTCTTTCTTTAACCGGCAAGGATCATTATGGCATCCATCTCGACCTGCGCAGCTCTTGGTAACTGTGAAACGCCGATAGCTGCACGCGCGGGATAGGGCTCTTGAAAGTACTCGGACATGATCTCATTTATTTTCGGGAAATGTTGAAGGTCAGTCAGAAAGACATTCAACTTGACGATGTCATTCAGGCTTCCACCTGCAGCACTGGCGACGGCCTGCAGGTTTTCAAATACCTGTCGAACCTGTTTCTCAATGTCTTCCGAAACAATTTCCATGCTTGAAGGTACAAGGGGAATTTGCCCGGACAGGTACACGGTATTATCAACCTTGATAGCCTGGGAATATGTACCAATTGCTGCAGGTGCGTTGTCAGTTGAAATGGTTTCTCGAGACATGAATTTTCCTCCGCTTATCGGGGCTGTAGATTATTAGTTAGGGCTTACAGGCTTACCTGGCTGCTAAAAGGAATCGTTTTTCATCGGTCCGCGCCTTTTTATCTCCTGCCCAGGCGTGACACGTGCTTGATACCCCTGATTCGACGCATCACTCCGGCGAGGTGAACACGGTCCTTAACTTCGACGACAAAATTAATGGTGGTGTAACGGTCGTCTCTCTCGGTCATGTTCACGTGCAATATGTTTGCTTCCTGGTCGGATATCGCCGTGGCAATTTTTGCCAGCACGCCTTTCTGGTTGGTTGTGTCAATCCTCAGGTTGGTGGGATATTCCCCTTCGATACCTGTTTCCCATTCCACGTTAATCCACTTGTCCGGGTGATTTCGATATTCTGTAACATTAGGACAGGATTGATGATGCACGACAATTCCTCGCCCGGTTGTGACAAACCCAAGTATCGGATCACCGGGTATCGGCAGGCAACACTTGGGAAAGTTAACAATCATACCCTCGGAGCCCCTGATAGTTAGTGGCTTCGATTTATCATCCTTGCGCTTTTTTACACTCTCTGTGCCGGCTTCGAGGCCAGTTAATTCGCGGGCTACTATGGGAGCTACCCTGTTACCAAAACCCACCTCTCTGAACAGGTCGTCGTTGGTTTCAAGCTGGTATTCTTTCAGGACTTTTTTTATCTGCCTGCTTCCAAGGTTCTCAAAACTGCTGCCGTGTATTTCAAGTTCACGGTTTAGCAGGCGTTTACCCAGGGCAATGGCTTCATCATTTTGAAGGTTCTTCAGGTAGTGTCTTATGCTGGAGCGGGCCTTTGCGGTAACAGCGAAATTCAGCCATGCCGGGTTGGGCCGTGCCCCTGGTGCAGTAATCATTTCGACAGTCTGGCCAGTACTGAGCTGGGTACCGAGTGGGGCGAGGCGTCGATCAACGCGTGCCCCGACACAGGTGTTGCCGACGTCAGTGTGTATGGCATAGGCAAAGTCCACCGTGGTGGCCCCGCGTTGTAACTCAATAATCTTGCCCTTGGGAGTAAACACGTAAACGGATTCCGGAAACAGGTCTACTTTTACATGCTCAAGAAATTCTTCCGGGTTTCCGGCCATGGTTTGCATTTCCATGATCCGATGTAGCCATTCACGCGCGCGTTTGTGAGCCCCACTACGACTCTGGCTTCCCCTGTCCTTGTACAACCAGTGAGCTGCAATACCGGCCTCGGCGACATCATCCATATCCCTGGTTCGAATTTGCACCTCGATGGGCACTCCATATGGGCCAAACAGGACAGTGTGTAATGACTGGTAACCGTTTGACTTGGGAATGGCAATATAGTCCTTGAACTTTCCGGGTACTGGCTTGTAAAGGTTATGTACGATACCCAGCGTCCGGTAACAGGCGTCTGCGCCATCGACGATAATACGAAAGGCGAAAACGTCGTACACTTCGTTAAAGGAAAGTCCCTTAAGACGCATCTTTTCGTAGATTCCATAAAGATGCTTTTCCCGGCCTGCTATCTGGGCGGGCATTTTTTCCTGCCTGACCCGGCGCTTTAAAGAATTACGGATCTTGGTGATAATTTCCTTGCGGTGGCCTCTTGCTTTCTCCACCTGTTCATTAAGGATTCGATAGCGCATGGGATAGAGCATCGCGAAGCCAAGTTCTTCCAGTTCCAGCCTGATTGCATTGATGCCCAGGCGCTGTGCAATTGGCGCGTAGATCTCCAGTGTTTCCCTTGCAATTCGGCGTCTTTTTTCAGGAGACAGGGCTTCAAGGGTGCGCATGTTATGCAGGCGATCTGCAAGCTTTACCAGGATGACCCTGATATCGTTACTCATCGCCATGAGCATTTTTCGAAAGTTATGTGCCTGGGCCTCGGCGTGACTTTCGAATGAAATCTGGGTTAATTTACTGACCCCATCAACCAGCTCCGCCACTCCCTTGCCGAACTTTCGTTGCACGTCATTTTTCAGGGTCGGGGTATCTTCAATAACATCATGCAAAATAGCCGCAGCCAGGGTCTGGTAGTCCATGTGCATCTCGGCGAGTATTCGCGCGACGGCAAGGGGGTGATGGATATAGGGTTCGCCGCTCTTGCGATGCTGACCTTCGTGGGCCTTGGCGCTGAACTCGTACGCACGAGTCACTTTCTCTCCCTCGTACCTGGTGAGATAGGAGTCGGTGACCTTGCGTAGTTCGGCGATGGTTGTCATGCGTTAATTGTAACGCAGGCAGGGTGACGCCGCATATATACTGGGTCGCTGTGAGCCGGATCCCGGGGATGTTGCCAGGATATTGCGGGGAAGGCTGGCGACCTGGATGGTTGCCAGCTGGAGAAGTCTGCTACTCGGGCAGGGGGAACTCTATCTGGTTTGCCTCGGCGAATTCTTCCTCGACCGATGGCTTGCCAATGGTATCAACATTTTCGTTGGTAATGAGGCCTTCAGCGATTTCCCGCAAGGCAACCACCGTTGGCTTGTCGTTATCTTCCTCCACCAGGGGCTCAGCACCCAGTGACAGGTCGCGTGCGCGCTTGCTGGCCAGCATGACCAGGTCATAGCGGTTGTCTACGTTGTCGAGGCAGTCTTCTACAGTTAATCGTGCCATTATCCAGTTCTCCGGCGATTTGAACCCGGGGCAGCCCAGGCGGTGATTCCTTGAAAAAGGCGCGTAGTGTACTGAATTATGACTGATCTACCAACATTTCAGTGACAAATCGGTCAAAATATTCCCTGTGCTGCACGTAATTATGCTGGCTGGCGGTGATAATTGTCTTTAACTCGGAAAGGGCAGTGCCAAAATCGTCGTTGATAACGAGGTAGTCGTATTCCCCATAGTGTGAAATCTCGGAGCGGGCATCGCGCATACGCCTTTCGATAGTGCTATCGCCGTCGCCGCGATCACCCAGGCGAGATTCGAGGGCCTGGTAGGATGGTGGAAATATGAAAATGCTGACAACCTTGGAAACCAGTTCCCTGACCTGGCGGGCACCCTGCCACTCAATTTCCAGGATGATATTGCGGCCGAGTGAAAGCTGTTCCTCCACCGCCCGGCGCGAGCTTCCATAGCTGTGGTCAAAGACCCTTGCGTGTTCGAGGAACTCGTTCTCGCTAACCATGGTGTCAAAGGTCGCCTGGTCCACAAAATGGTAGTCAACACCATCTTTTTCATAGGGACGTTTTTCCCTGGTCGTGTGGGAAATTGATACGAAGAGATTTGGCATGGACTCAACCAGGGCATGGACGAGGGTCGTCTTTCCGGCTCCCGAGGGTGCCGAGACGATAAAAAGTGTGCCTGATTTGTTTTCCTGGCCGGTCATTACTCAATATTCTGAATTTGTTCACGCATTTGTTCAATGAGCACCTTTAATTCCACGGAGACATTGCTCATGTCTATACTGGCTGCCTTGGAGCCAAGTGTGTTGGCCTCGCGATTTAATTCCTGCATCAGGAAGTCGAGTCGCCGGCCGACCGGTTCGTCGAGTTTCAGTACGCTCCTGACTTCGTCAAGGTGGGCATCCAGCCGATCCAGCTCTTCCGCCACGTCCATTTTTTGCGCAAGTATTAACATTTCCTGTTCAAGCCTGTCATTGTCCAGCTCGAGCTGTAATTCTTCTGCCTTCCTGAGAAATCGTTCCCTGAGTTTTTCCGATATGGCTGGCAATTTGCTGCTGATATTTCGTACCTGCTCGGCAGCCAGGTCACAGCGCGATACCAGCATGGCCTGTAATTTGTCGCCTTCCCTTTGACGTGCTTCAAGGAGGATATCCAGGGTTCCATCCAGTAACGCGATTAACTGCTTTGCCAGGGCCTCCAGGTCCGGGCTTTCACGTTCAATAACACCGGGCCAGCGCAGCACATCCATGGGATTCAACTTTGCCGGGGCCTCGACAGGCAGAGAGTTGGCGGCCTGGATCAGTTTTTCGGCGAGAACCTGGTTGACCGGCAAGTTTGATGGGACACCATCATCGGCCTCGTAGCGTAAATTGCAGTCGACCTTGCCCCGGGCAAGCCGGGCGCTGATTTTTTCACGCACCGCGCCTTCCAGGTATCGTAATTCATCAGGCAATCGAATCGACATATCCAGGTATCG
>CAZXDV010000030.1:0-19123 GCA_964639535.1 uncultured Enterobacteriaceae bacterium
CAGGGAACAGTCGTGGGAGCCCCCCACAGCTCGGCATTGATAAAATTGGCTATATGCCCGAAAAACAGCCCCACCGACACGGCAGGGATAAAAAAGTCAGTGGTTTGAAAGAAGTTACGACCGTCCCTGCGATTGTAATACCAGGCTGCAACCATGACCCCGATAAGGCCACCGTGAAAAGACATGCCACCCTGCCACACCTTGATGATGTCCACCGGGTTATCAAGGTAGTAGGGTAAGTTATAAAACAGCACGGAACCCAGCCTGCCGCCAATTATGACACCGAGCGTGGCGTAGTATATGAGGTCACCGACCTGTTCCCTGGTCCAGCCCAGGTCCGGCCGCTGAGTCGCCCTTCGCGCCAGCAGGTACCATGCCAGCAGGATTCCGCAAACGTAGCTGATTCCATACCAGCGTACCTGCAGTGGGCCAAGTTCAAAAGCAACAGGGTTGATCGCGGGAAAATTTATCATCGGTCCAGCCCGCTACCAGGGCGAATTTCACAGGACTCCAGGGTCCCGTATTGATAGGAAAATTGAGCCACAATTATTTCGTCCCGGCGTGGATATATCGTTAAAGAGAACAGGGAATGAGCCGATAACATAAGCGATAAACATATATAACTACAAGGGTAGCTTTGTGGCGACATCCACCGCATGTACCAGCATCAGGCTGGAAATACAGAAAATAAAGGATTTACCACCTCTCCCGGTTGTGGCACAGCAACTGCTCGCTGCAATAAATGATGACGACTCCAGCATTGATGACATAGCAAAAGTGATCCAGGCCGATCCCATACTGACATCACGAATCCTCGGGCTTGCAAATTCCGCTTTCTTTGGCTTCAACCGCCGCCTCTATAACCTCACAGAAGCCATCGTTAATGTGCTGGGTCTGAACATGGTCAGGGCACTCGGCCTGACCATGGTGATGGGCGGTGTTTTTGACGTCAAGAAATGCTACAGCTTCGATATCGTGCGCCACTGGAGCCACGCATTTATGACGGCTGAACTGGCAATGCGCTTTTCCCGGCTCCTCAACAGCAAGGACAACATGGGAGAAAGCCAGTTCTTCCTCTATGGCCTGCTGCACAATTTCGGCATCCTCGTACTGGTAGACCGGTTTCCGCAATTGATGGACGACATCTTTACAAAAGCGCGCTCTTTCCCGGAACGACGCCTGGTGTATACCGAGCAATCTTTACTTGACATGGATCACCACCAGGCCGGGGCATGGCTGGCACAGAAGTGGCGTCTTCCCGACGACGTCTCGATTGTTATCGAAAATCACCACTACCCGGAGTACCGGGAAGATCACTGGCAGGAAGCCCTGCTTGTTGGTCTTTGTTCAAGAATCGCCCGTACCTGGGTGCTGGATCTTGATAAGCCCGTATTCGATGATAATGAACGGGAAATCCTGGACGCTCTTAATATTGAAGAGGCCAGCCTGGAAAAAATCGCCGAACGCTGCCAGCGCAGTCTTGACGATATTCAAAATATTGCCAACCAGATGGCGGGCTGAGCGATGACGATCGAGCACAACCTGAATCTTGCTAATGAAAACCTGGGTAAAGGTTTCATGATGCTGCTGCAGGCCCTGTCGGGAATTCGGGGTCTCACCAACATAGATGTTAATGGCAAGGATGAGAAAGAACTGCTCGCCTCGGTACTGGATGTAATGACCCAGAACCTCGATTTCGAACGCTGCTCGGTTTTTTTACAAAACGCCAACGATGAACTTTACTGCGCGGCGGGATACCTGTGGGAAGACAATGTCAGCAGGAAGCCATTGCCCCAGAGGGAAAGCCACGTTTTCAAACCGGGCGAAGGTATTATCGGCCGTGCCGCTGAGACAAGACTGACTTATCACTGCAGTGACTGCCGAAAAGACAAGAACTATCTCTCGATCATCGACGCAAATAATGACAAGAATTCCGGTTCACTGATATGTGCACCGATAGTATCGGGAGAAAATTTCTTTGGCGTGATGAATATTTCCCATCCTGAATCCAATTTCTTTCACCCCTGGCAGGAACATGTACTGGGAATTCACGCCAATATACTGGCATACATGCTATGCAATCACCGCCTGGTCAAGGACATGGAGTCCCAGGTCAGGAACAGGACGCGCGAGCTGCAAAAATCCCTGCATGAAACAGAAATCCTCAAGTCAAAATACCAGGCACTTTCCATAGTTGATGACCTGACGCGTATCAATAACAGGCGCTATTTCTTCAAGGAAGTGCCAACTGCGCTGGCAAGGGCGATGCGTTATAACGAATCTCTAAGCCTGTTGTTTATCGACATTGATCATTTCAAGTCCGTCAATGACACCCACGGTCACGAGCAGGGGGACGAGGTGTTAAAGGATGTGGCCAGTATATTATCGAGGGAATCACGAAAAGAGGATATCCTGGCGCGTATGGGTGGTGAGGAGTTTGCAATCGCGGTACCCAATACAGACAGTGACGGTGTGCAGCTTCTGGCCCAGAGGATCAAGGAGGCCGTCTCCAACCTGCAATGGGAAAAAGGCGAAAAAGCATTTGGCATCACCCTGAGTATCGGTATTTCGACCATCAAACCCCCGACAAAGCATGGTGAAATCCCCATGGACAGGATCAGCGAAATCGTACATGTGCTGGTGAGGGAAGCGGACCAGGCCCTTTACCATTGCAAGAACGTCGGCCGCGACAAGATAACTTTCTTTCGAGACCTTCAATCCAGCACCTGAGCGGTATCATGGCGCAAGTAGTTTCGACTTGCAGAACCGACCAGGTAAAAGATGCGAAGCCTGCTTCGGCATTCAGAAAATTACCGGCGTGACACAGTACACACGTTGAATAATTGGCGCTTGAATGATTACTTGAAAATGACATAATGCCGCCTTTGAAATTCTGAGTGTGAATGATTCCAGAATTTTTCACCGGCCAGCGCCGCTGTGGGAGTCATTTGTGCCTACCTGAGGATTAGTAAATGACGCACAAGAAGTTACAGGCCTGGGTCGATGAAATGACCAGCTTGTGCCAGCCGGACGACGTGGTCTGGTGTGATGGTTCCACGGCAGAGTACGACCGCATGTGGCAGCTACTGCTGCAATCGGGTACCGCAAAACGCCTTAATCCTGAAAAACGCCCCAATAGCTATATTGTTCGCTCAGACCCCGCCGATGTCGCCCGCGTAGAAGACCGCACTTTTATCTGTTCCGAAAAGGAAATCGATACCGGACCAACCAATAACTGGGTTGATCCCGGCGAAATGCGCCAAACCCTGAACGGCCTGTTTGAAGGTTGCATGAAGGGCCGCACCATGTACGTCATTCCCTTCAGCATGGGCCCCATAGGCTCACCCATTGCCCATATTGGCGTCGAATTAACGGACTCTCCCTACGTTGTAACCAGCATGCATATCATGACCCGTGTCGGCACAGCTGTGCTTGAAGCACTCGGTGATGATGGAAATTTTGTGCCCTGTATTCACTCAGTAGGGGCTCCCCTTGTTAACGGGGCGAACGATGTCGCCTGGCCCTGCAATCCTGACAATCGCTATATCGTCCATTTTCCGGAGACCAGGGAAATATGGTCTTACGGCTCGGGTTACGGTGGCAACGCCCTGCTCGGCAAGAAATGCTTTGCCTTACGCATAGCCTCGGCAATGGCAAAGGACGAGGGATGGTTGGCTGAGCACATGCTGATCCTGAAGATAACCAGCCCACAAAATTCAGTTCGCTATGTAGCCGGCGCTTTTCCAAGTGCCTGTGGCAAAACTAACCTGGCCATGCTGCAACCCACGATCCCTGGATGGAAAGTAGAAACCATTGGCGATGACATTTGCTGGATGAAATTTGGCGAGGATGGCCGCCTCTATGCTATCAACCCGGAAGCAGGGTTCTTCGGTGTCGCACCAGGTACAAGCATGCAGTCAAATGCCAATGCCATGCTGTCCATGAAGGAAAATTGTATTTTCACCAATGTCGCTGAAACTGCCGATGGTGATATCTGGTGGGAGGACATGACCGAGGAAGCACCTGGAGACCTGACAGACTGGAAAGGCCAGCCCTGGTCTGCCGGCAGCGAAACACCTGCGGCACATCCCAACGCGCGCTTCACGGCACCCGCCAGTCAGTGCCCGGTTATCGCCGAGGAATGGGAAGATCCCCGGGGCGTACCGATCAGCGCGATTCTTTTTGGTGGTCGCCGTGCCACGGTAGTGCCACTGGTTAACGAGGCCAGGGACTGGAAAGAAGGCGTGTTCCTGGGTTCCATAGTGGCTTCGGAGAAGACTGCGGCGGCGGCCGGTAAAATCGGTGACCTTCGAAGAGACCCCATGGCCATGCTGCCGTTTTGCGGATATAACATGGCCGACTACTGGAATCACTGGCTGCAAATCGGTGAACAGGAAAATGCCCAGTTGCCGCGAATTTTTTACGTCAACTGGTTCCGCAAGGACGATGAAGGCAAGTTTATCTGGCCGGGATTCGGGGAGAACAGTCGCGTGTTGAAATGGGTGTTTGAACGCTGCGAAAAGGATGGCAATGCAGTATCTACACCTATTGGTAACCTGCCCGGTATCGAGGACCTGGACTTTGCCGGCCTCGAGCTCAATGAAGCTGAAAAGGCCAACCTGCTGCGCGTGGATGTAGATGGCTGGCTGCAGGAAATCCCGCTGATCGAAGAATACTACAGCCAGTTTGGCGAACGTCTGCCCGCAGCGTTCAAACAGCAACTTGATCGTCTTCGACAGGACCTGGAAGCTGCCAAACAGAACGCCGCCTGATTTTTACTTTACCTACCCTGGAATAAAGCCGGCGCCAGTGGCGGCTTTTTGAGTTAAAATTCCCCTGCGGAAACCGCCGTATTTTGTTTTCCGGTGAATAAATGTACGGGTACAGTGAGTGAAGCCCTGTGTCTCCTGTTATTTTTCAAGTTCTGAACACCTTTCTTTCCGCACAATTATTTAAACTTATTTTTGGGGACACTGTTTTATGATTGAAATGACACTGGAACTCGCGCAGAAAATCGCCAGCGCAGCACATGAAAAATCCGGGCAATTCGAAAAGCCCATGAGCGTATCAGTGGTTGACGAGTCGGGCCGGCTGGTATTCTTTTCGCGGGCCGATAATGCCGGTTTTTTTACCTTTGACACCTCGAGAGCCAAGGCAATGGCAGCAGCATCTTTCAAGCGCTCCACCATGGAAATCACCGAGCAAAAGGAGATGAATCCCCTGCTGTGGTATTCACTTCCCAGTGTTGTTCCTGCGCAGGCACTGCCGAGCCCCGGCGGTATCCCGGTGTTTAAAGAGGGACGACTCATCGGCGGTATAGGTATCGGTGGTGGTTCGCCGACCGAGGATCACGAGTGTGCCCTGGCAGGCGCCGCGGCCATCGAATAATAATGCCGCCTGGCCTGGCCGGGTAGACCCGGTTCGCGAGCATTGCAGCCATGTCTATTTTTGATGTTATCTTCAGTGCCAATATCATTACAGCGGTAGTATTTTACTGCCTCGGTATCGTTTTTTTACTGCCCCTGTTTGACTGGCTGCATCGCAAGCTTGAGCACCAGGCACTACAGTGGCCCTGGGACCACATCGGTATGCCCTTGCTGCGAACTTTATTGATCCTGCTATTTATCACCCTGGCATATCCTGAGCTGTTTGCCGTCAGGGATGCGCCCTCCATCAACGAGCTGCTTGCCATGGACGATGAGCGCGGTATGCGGGTAGTCAATATCATCTTCCTGCTGACATTGCTCATTCCACTACTGCCCGTGATTGGCAGCATGGAGTCCCTGGTTCTTCCCCTGCAGGGCATGACAGCATCAGCCGTATTGTTTTCCTGGCTGGCGGAAATGAAAAATGCCGCTGATGTCAGCTATTTCCCGGAACTGATGACAATAATATTCATTCTCGTCATGGCAATGCTAACCCACTGGTTCGCCTTGCATGCCGCGTCCAACATTGGAGAGGAAATAGATGAGAAGTATCGCGTTGAAAATTCAGCCAGCTTTATATCCAAGGCCATGATATTGATCATGCAGAGCCCAATTATCCTGCTCTACGGTATTTCCCTGGGTAAGCAGGTCAACTGATTCAATCCAGGCCGGGATTACTCCACCGCTTCAAGTGCATCCATTTGCAGGGGTTTCTTGCCCGTCTTTTTTTTCTTTTTAAAAACAGGAGCAAGGTAGCGCCCGGTATGGGACTTCTTTGACTTGACCAGGTCCTCCGGTGTCCCGGTCGCGACAATTTCGCCACCTCCATCGCCACCTTCAGGCCCGAGATCAATGATCCAGTCGGCGGTTTTTATCACATCGAGGTTGTGTTCAATAACAACGATGGTATTCCCATGGTCTCTGAGGCGATGCAGTACGTGCAGCAGTTGCTGGATGTCATGAAAATGCAGGCCCGTGGTCGGCTCATCGAGTATGTACAGGGTTTTTCCGGTATCCCGCTTTGAAAGTTCGCGAGACAGTTTTATACGCTGGGCTTCACCACCTGAGAGCGTGGTCGCATTTTGCCCCAGGCGTATGTAGGACAGGCCAACATCCATCAATGTCTGGAGTTTCCTCGCCAGCACCGGTACCGCATCAAAAAACTCCCTGGCCTCTTCCACGGTCATTTCCAGGGTCTCGTGAATATTTTTTCCCTTGTAACGAATATCGAGGGTTTCCCTGTTATAACGTTTCCCCTTGCACACATCACATGCCACGTAAATATCCGGCAGGAAATGCATCTCGACCTTAATCACCCCGTCCCCCTGGCAGGCCTCGCATCTTCCGCCCTTGACGTTAAAACTGAACCGGCCCACCTTGTAACCGCGCGATCTTGCTTCCTGGGTTGCAGCAAACAGGTCTCTAATCGGGGTGAACAGGCCTGTATAGGTTGCCGGGTTTGAGCGCGGCGTTCTGCCAATCGGGCTTTGATCGATATCGACCACCTTGTCAAAGGCATCGATACCCTTGATGGACTTGTAAGGTGCCGGCGTGACACTCGACTTGTTTATCTTGCGCGCGCAAATTCGGTAAAAGGTGTCATTGATCAGGGTCGACTTTCCTGAGCCGGAAACACCTGTCACGCACACCATCGCGCCAAGCGGTATCTCTACATCAATTGACTTGAGATTATTGCCACTGGCACCAAGCAGTTTCACCATGCGCTTCCTGTCCACCTGGGTACGTTCCGCCGGTAACTCGATCTCGAGGCGCCCGGACAGGTACTTGCCGGTAAGAGACTTGCCGTGGGCAGCAATCTTCGCAGGCTTACCCTGGACAACCACTTCACCGCCATGGACGCCGGCCCCGGGGCCAATGTCGACGACATGGTCCGCGGCGTTGATGGCCTCCTCATCATGTTCTACAACGATAACCGTGTTGCCTATATCACGCAGGCGCCTGAGGGTCTCCAGCAGGCGGGCGTTATCCCTTTGATGAAGCCCGATAGACGGTTCATCCAGTACATACATCACGCCAACGAGACCTGCCCCAATCTGGCTCGCCAGCCTTATACGCTGAGCTTCGCCCCCGGATAGCGTGTCTGCACTGCGATCCAGTGTCAGGTAATCGAGACCTACATTGACCAGGAACTGCAGGCGGTCGCTGACTTCCTTGAGAATTTTCCCTGCAATCTCGCCGCGCCTGCCCGGCAACTCCAGCTGCTCAAAAAACTCCATCGCCGTAACCACCGGCAGGCGCGTAAGGTCAGGCAGGGATTGCTCCGCCACGAAAACATGCCTGGCAGCCTGGTTGAGGCGGGTACCTTCACAGCGATTGCACTGCTGGTTGACCTGGTATTTCATCAGCTCTTCACGGACCATGACGGAATCGGTATCGCGATAGCGTCTTTGCATGTTGGGTATGACGCCTTCAAAGCTATGGGTGCGCCTGATAAAACCCTTCTTGCCATTGATGTATTCAAATTCAATCTCTTCCTTGCCACTGCCATAAAGGATGATTTTTTGAATTTTCTTCGGCAATTTTTCATAGGGACTGTCGATGTCAAACTTGTAATGCTTTGCCAGTGACTTAATTAACTGGTAGTAGTAGGCGTTGCGCCGGTCCCAGCCTCGAATTGCACCGCCGGGTAGACTCAACTCACCATTCTGGACAACGCGATCCGGGTCAAAAACCTGCAGTACTCCCAGTCCGTCACACTCGACGCAGGCGCCTACAGGGTTGTTAAAGGAGAACAGCCTGGGCTCCAGCTCACTTATGCTGTACCCGCAATGAGGGCAGGCAAAACGCGCCGAAAAAACAACGTCTTCACGATCCTCATCATCCATCGCCGCGAGGACAACCAGTCCGTCCGAGAGCCTGATGGCAGTCTCGATAGATTCAGCCAGCCGAAGTCGAATATCCTCACGCACGCGAAAGCGATCAACCACGGCTTCAATCGTGTGCTTCTTGTAAAGATCAAGGCTCGGAACATTATCCAGTTCATAAACTTTCCCGTTGACCCTTGCCCTGATAAAACCTTCACTGCGCAACTTTTCAAACAGCTGTACGTGTTCACCCTTTCTCTCGTGCAGCACCGGCGCAAGCAGCATGAGTTTTTCATCCTGTGGATATTCCATCACCTGGTCGACCATCTGGCTCACTGTCTGGGCCTGCAGCACGATATCGTGGTCCGGGCATCTTGGTTCACCCACGCGGGCAAAAAGAAGGCGCAGGTAGTCGTAAACCTCGGTCACCGTCCCTACCGTGGAGCGGGGATTATGCGAGGTGGACTTTTGCTCGATGGATATTGCCGGAGAGAGGCCCTCGATATGGTCAACATCAGGTTTCTCCATCATCGAGAGGAACTGCCGGGCGTAGGACGATAGCGATTCGACGTATCTCCTCTGCCCATCAGCATAGATGGTGTCAAAGGCCAGGGATGACTTGCCGGACCCGGAAAGACCAGTGATAACGATGAGACGGTCCCTGGGAATATCCAGGTCCACGTTTTTCAGATTGTGGGTGCGGGCGCCGCGGATGCGAATCGTATCCATAAAAATTCTTTCACTGATTCGAGGGTAAACTGTTAATATTAAGCCAGTCGCAAGACTAAAGGAATCGAAGATTAAATAATTTAACCGGAGGCAATTATGGCCAGAGGGATCAACAAAGTTATATTGGTTGGAAACCTGGGTAACGACCCTGATATTCGATATACGGCAAGCGGAGCTGCTGTAGCCAATATAAGCGTTGCGACGACAGATTCGTGGCGCGACAAGGAAACCGGTGAACAACAGGACCGTACCGAGTGGCACAGGGTGGTATTTTTCGGGCGTCTCGCTGAAATTGTCGGCGAGTACCTGAGAAAAGGCTCGCAAATTTATCTTGAAGGTCGATTACAAACCCGGAAGTGGCAGGACAAGACCGGCAACGACCGATACACCACGGAAATTGTGGCTAACGAAATGCAAATGCTTGGCGGCAGAGGCGGCGGCGGTGGAGCGGCACCCATGCCGACGGATGCCGAGGCAGCCGGTGGCATGCCGGCTGGCCCGGGCGACTCGTCTTCCCGGGTCGCAGACAATGATTTCGTTGACGACGATATTCCGTTCTAGCTGGCAAACACTGGTAATTCCCGGCACTGGCAACCCCCTGCCGGATTCGTTCCGCTGTCAAGCAGCAGTGCCAGGCATGGCATTGCCCGGTAATCGCTGCCCTGTGGACGAGGGTCAATGAAGAGGAAACCCGATGTCGATAGTGACTGAAGTCGATTTACTGATTAAACGACGCACCAAGATCCTCGCAACCATCGGCCCCGCCTCTGAAAGCGAGGAAGTCATCCGGCAGCTGGTGGAGGCCGGCGCCAACGTGTTCAGGCTCAACATGTCCCACGGCGACCATGAAGGTCATCGGCAGGTATACGAGCGCATCAGGAAAATTGCCGATGAACTGCAGCAACCCGTGGCAGTGCTGGCGGATCTTTGCGGCCCGAAAATTCGCACCGGCAAGTTCAGGGATGGGCAAATTGTCCTGGAAAAAGGCGACAAGGTGGTCGTGACAACGCGGGACGTGATGGGAGAAGACAAGCTGATTCCGTCACAGTACGAAGCGCTATCCAGGGACGTTATCAAGGGAAGCCGCATACTCCTGAGTGATGGCGAAATGGAGTTTCGCGTGGACAAGGTTGAAGACACGGAAATCCATTGCACCGTGGTGTACGGCGGTGTGTTGAAAAACCACAAGGGTATTAATCTTCCCGGCGTCGATGTATCTGCTCCTTCCCTGACGCAGAAAGATATCAGGGACGCGGAGTTTTCCCTTTCACTTGGGGTAGATTTTCTCGCACTTTCCTTTGTACGTAGCGCTTCAGATATCCTGGATTTGAAAAAGATCATTGGAAAATCCGGTAATGAAACCAGCGTAATTGCAAAAATTGAAAAACCGGAGGCGCTGGAGCAGGCCTCTGAAATTCTCGATGCCGCTGACGGCATAATGGTGGCCCGGGGCGACCTTGGGGTTGAATTACAGCCGGAACAGGTACCAGTGGCACAGAGCCAGTTAATCGACCTGGCACGAAGCAGGTTCAAGCCGGTGATCGTGGCCACGCAAATGCTCGAATCCATGATCACCAATCCGCGACCGACGCGAGCCGAGGTTACCGATATTGCCCACGCAGTAACACTGGGAACTGACGCCGTCATGCTTTCCGCTGAAACCGCGGCCGGGGCGTATCCACTGGAAGCAGTGGCGATGATGGATCGAATCGCTCGCCAGACCGAATCATACCTCTGGCAAAGCGGAGGCTACGGAAAAAGCCGCGACCCGGAACCAGGGCAGGCTACGGTGTGGGACGTGATTGCCAATGCCACCTCGACCATGTCGCAGCAACTCAGTGCCCACGCGGTGCTGGTGATTTCCCAGAGCGGCGTGTCCGCCGCCACCATGAGTTCAGCCCGGCCAGCAGCCCCGATACTTGCAATAACGTCCCGTGAAGATGTGCGCCGGCGCATGGCCCTGCTTTGGGGCGTCATTCCGGTACTGGATGAAGATACCGGTTCGATCAACCCCAATGAACTGGCGAGGCGGGTAGCCCAGGAACACGGGTTGGCGAAGGATGGGGAATTTCTCTTGCTGGTGCGTGGTTTTCACAGCGACCCGGATTACAATACGCCGACCATCACTTCGCTGACCGTATAGTAGCGCTAGCGCGCTTCCTGCTTCCAGCTAAGGGTCAGCGACGACTATAAATCGCCTCACCGTTATCAACAGCTCCCTGGTAGCGCACGCTGAACTCGGTAAAACCTTTCAGGGCATCCTGCGGATCCTTGCCATCTTTCAGCTGGTAAGAGCTAATCCCGACCCGCTGCATAAAATACAGCTGGTCACGAAGAACCTCACCCACTGCGCGTATATCCCCCTGGAAATTGTGCCTCTGCCTCAAGGCACGCGCCATGGAATAGCCCCTGCCGTCCCTGAATACCGGGAACTCAATGGCAATAAGTTCAAAGCCGTCAAGCTCGGACTCAATATCGCTCAACTCATCGTCACCATTGATACAGACGGCGACCTTGCCTTCTCTTCCCAGCAACTCCTCGCGCCTTGCCTGCCAGTAAGCCAGTGGCACAATGATATCGCCTTCAGGCAATGCCGCATCGTCATCGCCAGGTTCAAATCGTGTCCAGTTATCCTCAATAACCTGCTTATCCTTAATTACCTGCAACTGCGACCTCCTTTTCCTCGGGCTTAGCCTTGTAAACACCATCCTTGAAAGGCTTGATGCCGATCCTTCGAAAGGTATCCAGGAAGCGCTCTTCTTCGAGCCGGTGGGCTACATAGACTTCAAGTAATGTCTCTATCGTTTCGGCTACTTTTGCCTTTTCCACAGCCGGGCCGAGTCTTTCACCCAGCGTCGCATCAATCTCGGAACTTCCACCCAGCGTGATCTGGTAAAACTCCTCGCCTTTCTTGTCAACGCCCAGTATCCCGATATGACCCACGTGATGATGCCCACATGCATTCATACAACCGGACATTTTTACCTTGATTTCGCCGATATCATGAAGGTAATCCAGGTTTGTAAATTTTTCATTAATCTGCGCAGCGATCGGTATTGAACCGGCGTTGGCCAGGTTACAGAAATCCAGCCCGGGGCAGCAGATGATGTCAGTTAACAGGCCAATATTTGGCGTGGCAAGATCGTGGCTCGCCAGTTGCTCCCACAGGGTATAAAGATCTGCATGTTTTACATGTGGCAAAACCAGGTTCTGGTCGTGGGTCACAACAATTTCATCGTGGCTGTACTTCTCCGCCAGGTCCGCGATGGCGTCCATTTGAACATCGGTGGCATCTCCGGGAGCCGCATTCGCTGACTTTAGCGAGACAAAAACTGCGCGATAACCCTCCACCTTGTGTTCGTGTACGTTTCGTTTGACCCAGTTGGCAAATGCCCTTTCAGAATCAATTTTCCCGGCGACAGCAGGATCATCAACGGCACTGGCATCGTATTGAGGCGGGTCAAAATAGGCCTTCATTTTTTCGATATAGTCATCTTCCAGCTGAAGGACTGTTTGGCTGGTTTCCTTCCATTCTTCCTCAACCTGGCGTTTGAATTCCTCAGCGCCCAGTGAATTGACCAGGATCTTGATCCTCGCCCGGTAGATATTGTCGCGACGCCCGTAGCGGTTGTAGACGCGCAGGATAGCTTCGAGATATGAGAGTAAATCCTTCTTTTCCAGGAACTCGTTAATGCAGGTGCCGATATATGGCGTACGCCCGAGCCCACCACCGACCAGCACGCGAAAACCGACATATCCATTTTCATTTTCAACCAGGTACAGGCCAATGTCATGCACACTGACGGCTGCCCGATCCTGGCTCGCTCCGCCGACGGCTATCTTGAATTTACGTGGTAAAAAGGAAAACTCGGGGTGCAATGTCGACCACTGCCTGATGATTTCACAGTAGGGTCTTGGGTCTTCAAGCTCGTCCCTGGCGACGCCAGCAAGGTGATCCGAAGTGGTGTTTCTTATGCAGTTACCGCTGGTTTGCAGGGCATGCATTTCCACGCTGGCCAGGTCTGCCAGCAAATCGGGAACGGTTTCCAGTTTTGGCCAGTTGTACTGGATATTCTGGCGGGTGCTGAAGTGACCATAATTGCGGTCATACTTTCGCGCGATATGAGCCAGCATTTTCAGCTGGCGCGAACAGAGCAGGCCGTAGGGTATGGCGACGCGAAGCATGGGCGCATGGCGCTGCACGTACAGGCCGTTCATCAGCCTCAGGGTCTTGTATTCATCTTCGCTAAGCTCGCCGGCGAGAAAGCGCGAAGTCTGGTCGCGAAATTGCGCCACGCGTTCATCCACGACGGCCTGGTCATATTGATCGTACTTGTACACGCTAAATCCTGCCTTTTACTTGCTAATTCCAAATCGGGGCGAGGATACTATCATGTCGTCTTATTCTAAAAAATAATAGATTTGACTATATAAATAACGAACTGTTATTAAATTGTGAGGTGGAAACCAACTGGATGAAACAGCGGCTTCGATCCTGCAACCTAGTGATAGCGGGCCAGGAGAGCCCTGCCTTTTCGCGTCAGGTAACCCTCGGCATCCAGGAAACCGTTTTCCCTGGCCTCCTGTAGCAGGCTGGCCGGGTTTTTCCTGCTCCTTAGCGCAGGCGTAGCACCAAAACGGTGAGCCAGTTCTGCAGCGATGCTGGCTTCGTGGCTGTTGTCCTTGTCGATTATTGTGTTCTTGTTGCGCATGAAAGCTTATCGCCAGGTAACCCAATCCTCTTGAACCTGGAAAGGCAAGAATCCCCAGTCCGGGTAGAGAATTACAATGTATTATTAATATTTAAAATTAATAATACCCAATAACCTATTGTAATAAAAGTTTATTTTATTTCCAGGTTCTCAGGGAAGGTGTTGGCGTGCCAGGTAATCATGGGTGCGCATTTCCACGAGCCTGGACACGGTTCGCTGAAAGGTCTCTGCATGGGCATTGCCTGTGTAGAGCTTTCCCGGTTCTGCCGCTGCACTGAGTACCAGCTTTACATTTCGATCATAAAACTCATCAACCAGGGTCATGAAACGCCGGGCCTGGTCATTCATCGTGTTGTCCATTTGCGGTACGCGAGAAAGCAGGACGGTCTGGTAAAGTCGACCGATCTCAATGTAGTCTGCGGCGCCCCGTGGACCGTCACAAAGCGCTGAAAACTCAAACCAGGCAACGCCATCGGCACAGCGTAAAGTCTGTATAGGACGATGCTCAATAATGATCGTGGCATTCTCCTCTCCCCTGTCAGGCGCAATATGGCGAAAGTTTTCCAGTAATTTTTCTTCTGCCAGGTCATCCAGTGGTTGGTGATAAATCTCCGCCGTATCAAGGTAACGCAGCCGATAGTCGGTGCCGCTATCAACGTTGATAATCTCGGTAAACTCTTTCAACAATTCTATCGCCGGTAGAAACCTCTCTCGCTGTAAGCCGTCCCAGTAAAGCTTGTCAGGGTGCGTATTGGAAGTTGTAACAAGCACCACGCCTCGTTCAAACAGGGCGCGTAAAAGTCCATGTAACAACATGGCGTCGGTTATGTCTGAAACATGAAATTCATCAAAGCAAATCACCTTCGCTCGTGATGCAATCTTTTCGGCAACGATGGCCAGGGGATCCTGTACATCTTCAAGTTTCTTCAAATCCATGTGCACCATGCGCATGAAACGGTGAAAATGCATGCGCATCTTTTCCTCAAACGGCAGGCAATCATAAAAGGCATCTACCAACCAGGTCTTTCCCCGCCCCACTCCTCCCCAGAAGTAAAGTCCCCGGGTTATGCTGGTCTGCCCACCCCGTAATTTCCGCAGCAATTCTCCCAGCATGCCCTTGCGTTGATTCGAATCCTGCAACAGCTGCTGGTACAGCGATTCTGTACAGGATACGGCCTTGCGCTGAACCTCGTCGGGGCTGAAATCACCTGAATCCAGGTCCTGCTGGTATCTTTCAATGGGGCTTGGCATATTTGCGCTTGTTTAATAACTGCTGAGTATTTCCACTAAGCATGGACGACTAGAATAATGTTTGCTGAGTCCCGGGCAACTGGGGCGCTTCAAACAGGCTGCAATCCAGGGAAATGCGTTTCCGATCCAGTTTTAGCTCCTTGCACGACTTGTTAAAGCGATTCGCTATAAGGGAGGCAAACACCCCGGTACCACTCATGCGCGAGTGAAACGATGAATCGTAATCTTTACCGGAGCGAATATCACGTACGATACTCATAACATGTTCTTTCCTCATCGGCATATGCTTATCGAGCCATTCGATAAAAATTTCCCTGACTTCGAGCGGTAAGCGTAGCAGTACGTATCCGGCTGTGTTAGCACCAGCTTCCGCGCAGGCACGAAGTATGTCCTCGATTTCCATGTCGTTAACGGCCGGTATCACCGGGGCAAGCAACAATCCGGTGGGAATACCTGCCGTGACCAGTTTTTCTATCGTCTCAACCCTTCTAAACGGTGAACTCGCCCGCGGTTCGAGCCGATTTGCCAATTTAGCGTCAAGCGTTGTCACAGAGATAAAAACCTGGACAAGGTTACGCTTCGCCATGTCCGCAAGCAGGTCCATGTCTCGTTGCACGAGGTAGGATTTTGTAACGATTGTCAGCGGGTGTGAGTGTTTTGCGAGGACTTCAATAATTCGCCGGGTGATCCCGAGTTTTTTTTCAACAGGCTGGTAGGGATCGGTATTGCTACCCAGAGCAATGGGCTTGCACTCGTAGGAGGGCGCCGCAAGTTCTTCGAGAAGTTTTTCAGCGGCATTGTGCTTGGCAATGATTCGGGTTTCAAAATCCAGCCCGGGCGAGAGGTCAAGATAGGCATGGCTTGGCCTGGCATAACAGTAACTGCAGCCGTGCTCACAGCCCCTGTAGGGATTGATGGAAAGTTCGAAAGGTACATCGGGAGAGCTATTGCTGCTAATGATGGACTTTGCCACTTCATCCATGATCGTGGTTTTAACGCTGACCGACTCCTCCTCGAACTCTCCCGCATCCTCCAGTGGCTGCCGGCTATGCTCCAGGTATCGAGGGCTACTTTCGTTGTCGGTGCCCCTGCCCTTTATTCTTCTGGACCTGCTTTCCACTGCTTATATAAGGTGTAATAATTGGCGCTGCTGTTCAAGGGATATACTCTAACAATCGTCATGCTTTTCCCTATTTTAACTGACAATTTACTCCTGGTCCTTCTGCTTGTTTCCCTGTGGCTGCTTGTACGTTCCTACAGGTCCGGAAACAGGGATGACATCATACGTTTTGAGACACGTCTTGATGAATTCTCACGTCGACTGGAATCCATGGAGGGAAAAATCAACGACCTGGTGCTTCAGCAGCACGAGGCCAGCGCACATTTGCGAGAACACCTGGTTTCTGCATTTTCTGAACTCAGGGAGGAACTACGGAAAATCCTGGCTGAGCACAATACCAGCTTTGAACAGAGACAATCTGAAGCGCTTAAAAACCTTTCAGAGTCGCTGCAAAGCGGAATGACCAACATACAAAAACAGGTTGGCGAAAACTTGAGCCGTAATAACGAGGAAATGGGTAAGAAAATGGAAGGGCTTACCCGGAATACCGACAAACGCCTGCAGGAGATCAGCGGACAGGTGGAGAAACGACTGGCTGAAGGGTTTGAGAAAACAACGGCGACATTTGGCGATATCCTGAAGCGACTGGCGCTCATTGATGAAGCACAGAAGAAAATAACCGAGCTATCTTCAAATGTCGTTGGTTTACAGGAGATCCTGGCGGACAAGAGTTCCAGGGGGGCCTTTGGCGAAGTACAGCTGAATTCAATTGTCGATAACGTGTTGCCCGAAGCCAATTACAGCCTGCAATACACACTTCCGAACAAGGCCATTGCTGATTGTGTGCTTTTTCTACCCGAGCCCACCGGAATGCTCGCCGTTGATTCCAAGTTCCCGCTGGAAGCTTATCGAAAAATGACAAATATCGATGCCTCGGACAGCGACAGGAAAGCGGCGGAGAAACAGTTCAAGCAGGACATCAGTAAACACATCAAGGACATCTCGGAAAAGTATATTATCGGCGGTACAACGTCTGATGGCGCAGTGATGTTTATTCCGGCCGAGGCAGTGTTTGCAGAGATCCAGGCACACCATCCTGATCTTGTGGAAAAGGCGCACAAGGCCAGGGTATGGATGGTGTCGCCAACGACTCTCTGGGCGATCGTTAACACGGCAAGGGCTGTGATCAAGGATGCTGCAACACGTGAACAGGTGCACGTCATCCAGGAGCACCTTGGTCAATTGGCCGTTGACTTTGATCGTTTCAGGGAACGAATGGACAAGCTTGCGTTACACATCAGGCAGGCCAATGATGATGTGGAGAAGGTAAATATTTCTGCCGGAAAAATCTCTTCGCACTTCAAAAAGATTGAGAGGGTAGAGCTGGAAAATGACGAACCTATCACAGTATCTTCCCTTCCTCGCGAGGAAGATAATTAATTCTCTGGTATTTCTGCTGTATTTTTCATTAAATAGAGAAACATTCTTTGAGTCATAAGGATACAAGCATCAAATCCCGGACTTTCCATGGCTGAGCTGAAGGCAATAATATTTGACATGGATGGTACCCTTGCAGATACCGAGGATATCCATCGCCAGGCGTTTAATCGCGCATTTGCCGAGTTTGATCTTGGCTGGGTCTGGCCTTTCGAAGAGTACAAGCGGCTGCTTGCCATTTCCGGTGGAAAGGAGCGTATTCGAAGCTACATGGAAGAGCAGCAAACCGAGCCCGTGGAAGGATTAAGTCTTGATGAACTTGTAATTCGCATTCATCAACGTAAGTCCGACATATATCGCGAGATGCTGGTAAATGGACAAATTCAACTTCGCAATGGCGTTGTGCGGCTAATTAATGAAGCGCGGGATGAAGGCTTGATCCTTGCTATCGCTACCAGTTCCTGCAAGGCCAACGTAGACACCCTGCTTCGAAATACCCTTGGTGAAAATGCGCTGGCGCTGTTCTCATCCATCGTGTCATCCAACACCGTAACTGAAAAAAAGCCATCTCCCGCCGCCTATCTTCGAGCCCTTGATGAAATTGCCATCCCGGCGGAAAACTGCATTGCCCTTGAAGATACCTACAACGGCAACAGGTCGGCACTGGCGGCTGGCCTGCCCACGGTTATTACGACCCATCCCTACACCGCGAGTGATGACTTCTCCGGTGCCGCAATCGTGGTAGACCAGCTGGGTGAACCCGAACAGGGGTTTGAACTGATCAGTGGTAACTGCTTCTCTCGCAATATTGTCGATGTCGAACTCCTGAAGCAGATACGAAAAAACTCAACCGGCATTGCCGGTGCGATTGCCGGCCCGGACGAAGAGCTGGCTGCCGCCACGAGCTGATTGATACAGCTGCCTGTGCCCACGGGGTATTGATAAAGCCTGCTGCGCTATGGCTTAATTGCTGACCATGACACTGACCGAACTCAGATATATTGTTGCTGTATCCCGCGAGTTGCATTTTGGCAAGGCCGCTGCGTCCTGTTTTGTCAGCCAGCCTACTTTGAGCGTGGCCGTGAAAAAGCTCGAAGAAGAACTCGGTGTCACTATATTTGAACGTCACCAGCATGACGTGACAGTGACCCCACTGGGACAGCGAATTATCGAACAGGCGCAGCATACGCTTGAGCAATCCAGCATCATCAAGCAAATTGCAGAGGAAGGAAAAGATCAGCTGCGTGGCACAGTTCGAATCGGCGTTATATACACGATTGGTCCTTACCTGCTGCCCCGCATCATTCCACTTATTAACAAGCAGGCGCCGGACCTCACCCTGATCATCGATGAGGACTACACTCACAACCTTTCAGAAAAACTAAAAAGTGGTGAGCTGGACATCATTATCGTATCAACACCGTTTGACCTTTCAGGAGTGACAACGCGCGTGCTTTACCTGGAGCCTTTTGTTGTCGCCCTTCCCCGGAATCACCCCCTGTCCAGCAAGAAAAGCATCAAGGCGGAAGATCTTATCGAGGAAACGCTATTGCTTTTAAGAAGCGGGAATTGCTTCAGGGACCAAGTCATGGAAGCCTGCCCCGCATGCAAAAGCGACACTTTCTCAAAAAACACGATTCAGAAGACACTTGAGGGAAGTTCACTGGACACAATTCGTCAGAT
>CAZXDV010000031.1:0-18584 GCA_964639535.1 uncultured Enterobacteriaceae bacterium
CTGGGATGCCACGATGTCCGTCGATTTCACCACCCACAGGCTCACGCCTTCACTACGCCGGGTATACACGTCGCGGGCGTATTCAAGCGCCTGTTCATGATCATCTGCATGCAGGCTACCCACGTGACGGTGATCCAGTCCACGCTTTGAACGCACAAACACCTCGAATAATTCCAGCTTGCTGTTACTCATTTCTTCCTCCTAGGCGGCTCGTTTTGCGCGCTTCTTTTCGTTGTAAGCATGCAGGGCATCGCGAACCCACTGCCCCTCTTCGTGGGCACGTACGTGGTGCTCAATGCGCTCCCGGTTACAGTGCCCGTCGCCATTTATCACCGCGTAAAACTCTTCCCAGTTGAGCTCGGCGAAATCGTAGTGCCCCCTGCTCTCGTTCCACTTGATCTGGGGATCGGGGTATTCAAGTTTCAGTACATCAATTTGCGGTATCGTCTGGTCAACGAACTTTTGCCTGAGACTATCGTTGGATTCGCGTTTTATTTTCCACTGCATGGATTTACCCGAATGGGCCGAATCGGCATCGTGTGGACCAAACATCATGAGCGATGGCTCCCACCAGCGATTCAGTGCATCCTGTGCCATGGCCTTTTGCTCGGCGCTGCCGTGGGCCAGGGCCAGCATGATTTCGTAACCCTGGCGCTGGTGAAAACTCTCTTCCTTGCAGATTCGAATCATCGCGCGCGAATAGGGTCCATAGGATGTTCGCTGAAGCGAAACCTGGTTAACAATGGCTGCTCCATCCACAAGCCAGCCAATGGCACCGATGTCGGCCCAGGTCAGTGTTGGATAATTGAAAATGGACGCGTACTTGGCCTGCCCGCTTTGCAGTGCCTCGATCATTTCAGCGCGACTGGCGCCAAGTGTCTCGGCTGAGCTGTAAAGATATAACCCATGACCACCCTCGTCCTGTACCTTGGCCAGCAAAACCGCCTTGCGGCGTAAGGTGGGTGCACGGGTTATCCAGTTCCCCTCTGGTTGCATACCGATAACTTCAGAGTGTGCATGCTGGGAAATTTGCCGAACCAGGTTCTTGCGATAGGCTTCAGGCATCCAGTCCTTGGGTTCGATTTTCTCTTCCCGATCAATGCGTTCCTGGAAGTGGTCCTCAAGCGAAGGGGTGTGCTCGTCATTCATACAGGGTTTACCGGTTTATTAATGATACATAAATATATTTATGTAGTATAATTCTGTATCACAATATTTCAAGCAAAATTTTTTTAGCCTCCCTCCTGGATAACCTCCTCATCCAGCTGAAATGAGCGCCCCCTGAATGCGGCTATCTGTACATCCTCCCGGGTGGAGATTGTCACGTCATAAAGCCCGGTCAGCTTGCCCTTCCTCTGCTCTTTGGCTACGGCGACAAGGATATCCCCTTCCCTGGCAGGGCGAAGAAAATCAATGTCACAGTTCTGCGCCACGTTTACCCTGTTGTAGCTGTTACAGGCATAGGCGAAAGCAGTATCTGCCAGCATGAAGATGAAACCGCCGTGACAGATAGCGTGCCCATTCAACATGCCAGGCCGCACGCTCATGCTCAGTTTTGAATAGCCAGGTGCAACTTCGACGATTTCTATTCCCTGGGCCCTTGCGGCAGTATCCCGTTCATACATTGATGCTGCACAGCCCTCAGCAAGCTTCTCGGCGTCAGTCTGGGACATGGGTGGATTTTGGTGTGAAGGTTTTGAAGAGAAAGGGGTTTACTTCTTACCAAAAAACTTTCCCAGGAGTGTCTTATCTTTTTTCGCTGCAGCAGCCTGGGCAGCGGCTTCTTCTTTCTGTTTCTTGGCCGTGATATCGGCCTGCAGCTTGGCACGTAACTGGGTCTTGGCTTCTTCTGAAATGGTATTACCCACCATTTCATTGTACTTGTTGTCCTCGCGCATGATGTGACGGGTCAACTCATCCATCAGTTCCTGGGTAATGTCTTCCTTTTTAAAGTAGTTGGTCTGTGACCAGATGTTTTCATAATTCCTGATGGTCAAGGCAATCCTGTCGTTCTCGACATCAGCGGTGAAGCGATACTTTGTACGCAAGGGCGGCTTGATTTCAAACTTGACGTTCTTGTTGCCTGGCACCGGGGTCGTGACGCATTGAAGCTGGTTGTCACTCAGGAGTGTCTTGAAATTACTCGCTCCGGGTCCCACAGGCACCACGGCGTAGGTAGGGTTTTCAGAGCCGTTCTCAATTTCAAACACCCAGTCCTTTTCCTTGTCAGCCGTGGGGTGGATGACCTTGTAATTGCCGGCTTTCAGGCGCTTCATCGTGACCGAATCATTGATTTGAAAATCAATGATGATGTCCTTGTCCAACACGTTCAGTGTTTCCGCGAGCTCGGTAAAATGCTGCTTGAGGTACTTCATCACCGGGGCGAGCTTGCGCCAGCGCTCTTCCTCGGAAGGACCGCTCGACTGGTTGACCTGGTTACGAAGCGTCGCTTCAGAGGCCTGTTTTTTTAAATCTTCTAGTGTCGACATAAAAACCTTCCCATCGGCGAAAATGAGCCGTGCAGGGGGAATAAAAGCCTAAATTGACTATGCACACTAGTCAAGTATAGAAGCACAAACAGGCTATAAATACCTGTAATTGGGGAGATTATTACTACGTACCTGCCGCAGAAGGGAATTATTCTCGTCGTTCAACCAGGGTCATGACGTCATACAGGGCGACGGGAACCTCATCCTGGTTAACAATTTCAACGGCCCAGCGCACCACGCCAGTCGCCACTTTCTCGCCTTCGCGCTTGTCCTTGCGTATCTTCTGCTTTACCGCCACCTTGACCTGGATGGTATCACCGATACCGACGGGTTCGATAAACCGCAGGTTTTCCAGGCCGTAGTTGGCAATCACCGGACCCGGAGCGGGATCAACAAACATGCCCGCAGCGGCCGAGATAACAAAGTAACCGTGTGCCACCCGTTTACCAAAAAACGAGTCTTTCGCCGCTATTTCATCAAAGTGCGCGTAAAAATGGTCACCTGAGACACAGCCAAAATTGACCACGTCAGCCTCGGTCACCGTTCTGCGATGGGTAACCAGCGTCTCGCCGATCTGCAGCTCATCAAAATATTTCCTGAAGGGATGAATATTATCGGTAACGGGCTTGCTACCACGGTGATGCTCGCGGGTAATTGCGCTGAGTGTCGTCGGTGAACCCTGAACAGCGGTGCGCTGCATGTAGTGCTTGATTGCCCTTGCGCCCCCCAGCTCCTCTCCACCACCTGCACGGCCCGGCCCACCATGTACAAGCGTCGGCATGGGTGATCCATGTCCGGTAGACTCCGCTGCGCAATCATTGTTTATAACAAGCATTCGCCCGTGGTAAGCCGCGGTGCCGAGGATGACCTCGCTTGCTTCACTATCGTCAGCGGTAAACACCGAACCCACCAGGCTGCCACGGCCCATTTTCGCCAGCTGGATGGCTTCATCCAGGTCTGCGTAGGGCAAAAGCGTGCTGACCGGGCCAAAGGCTTCTTCAGCGTGGGGCTCTTCCGCCTGCATGGGCTTGTCACAGTAAAGCAGTGTGGTTGGGAAAAACGCGCCCTTGCCCGGGTCAGCACCGAGTGTTTCAAACTCGCGCTGTCCGCCGTAAACAATCTCGCTGCTCTTGCCCAGTAACTCTACCTTCTCCCACACATCATTAACCTGGTCACGACCCACCAGCGGACCCATGCGTACGCCCTCGGTAGCCGGGTTGCCGATCACGGTCTTATCAAGCCTGCTTGCCAGGGCATCGCGCACCGCCTCAACTTTTGACCGCGGGATAATGGCTCGCCTGATCGCGGTACATTTCTGTCCCGCCTTTACGGTCATTTCCCTGGCGACTTCCCTGATGAATAGATCAAATTCCGGCGAACTCTCGTCGACAGTTTTTCCCAGTATGCAGCAGTTGAGACTGTCCGCTTCCATGTTAAAGGGTATGGAGTTTTCAATGATATTGGCATGGGATTTCAGCTTGCGCCCGGTCCAGGCTGAGCCGGTAAATGTCACCACGTCCTGTTCAACAAGATGATCCAGCATGTCCCCGGTACTGCCGCACACCAGCTGAATAGCGCCTTCAGGCAGGATACCGCTGGCGATGATCTCTCTCACCATCGCCTCTGCCAGGTAACATGAGACAGTTGCCGGCTTTACAATCACCGGCACGCCCGCCGCGAGACTCGGCGCTATCTTTTCCAGCATTCCCCAGCAGGGGAAGTTAAATGCATTGATATGAACGGCGACCCCTTCTTTTGGTACCAGGATGTGACGGCCGATAAAGCTGCCTTCCCTGGAAAGCACCTCGGCTTCCCCTTCCACCAGGAAACGTTCATTGGCAAACTCCCGCCTTACAACACTGCTGTAGGTGAAAAGTGTGCCGATACCACCTTCGATATCGATCCAGCTGTCTGACCTGGTTGCGCCAGTCCAGGCAGAAATCTCGTAAAACCGTTCTTTCTGTGCCATGAGGTGCTGTGCCAGTGCCTTGAGAGCGTTGGCCCGCTCGTGAAAAGTCTGCATACGCAGTGATTTACCACCCTTTTCACGAGCCCAGAGCAGGCTTTCAGCAAAATCGACACCTTTACTGGATACCGTTCCTATGGGTTCTCCAGTGACGGCGTTTAACACTTCAACGCCCTCTTCCTGTCCACTTACCCACTCACCGCAAATGTAACTTTGAATGTTCAAATTCAGACTCCTCGCCTGTATTAAATAGAGAAAGAAAGTTTTATGGTACCGCACAGCCCTGACCATGACCGGGCTGAATATGATACAAAATTTATTCAAATAGTGAAATTCTTGTGTTATTTTATTTCTTCAGCTGATTTGTGAGGATTCGCCCTATGGTTTCTGCAGGAACACGCGACGAACTGGAAAGTATCGAGAAAGCCAGCGTGGACGAGCTCCAGGCACTGCAACTGCAGCGGATGCAATGGAGTCTCAAGCATGCCTACGATAACGTGGCCTGCTACCGGCGAAAATTTGATGAAGCGGGCGTGAAGCCGGAAGACCTGCGCAGCCTGGCAGACCTGGCGAATTTTCCCTTTACCACCAAGACCGACCTTCGCGACAACTATCCATTCGACATGTTCGCTGTCCCCATGAGCGACGTGGTCAGGGTCCATGCCTCCAGTGGAACTACCGGAAAACCAACAGTGGTGGGTTACACCCGCAATGACATCGATGCCTGGAGCCAGGTGGTCGGACGATCGATACGGGCGGCAGGTGGAACACACCGGGACAAGATCCACGTGGCCTATGGTTACGGCTTGTTTACCGGCGGCCTTGGCGCCCACTACGGCGGGGAATACCTGGGGTGCACCGTTATTCCCATGTCCGGTGGACAGACGCAAAAACAGGCCCAGCTCATACAGGATTTTGATCCGGATATCATCATGGTGACACCCTCGTACATGCTCAGCATCGCCGACGAGCTGGAAAGGCAGGGCGTTGATTGTCACAAGCTGAGCCTGCGCGTTGGTATTTTCGGCGCAGAACCCTGGACAGGTTCCATGCGGGAAAACCTGGAAAAGCGCCTGGGTATAGATGCCATCGACATTTACGGTCTGTCAGAAGTCATGGGGCCGGGTGTCGCCCAGGAATGTATCGAGACGAAGGATGGCCCGACCATCTGGGAAGACTTTTTCTACCCGGAAATTATCAATCCCGAAACCGGCGAAGTCCTGCCTGACGGTGAACAGGGAGAGCTGGTATTCACCAGCCTCACAAAAGAGGCATTGCCTATCATCCGTTATCGCACCAGGGACCTGACACGCCTTTTACCCGGCACATCAAGGACCATGCGCAGGATGGATAAAATTACCGGTCGCAGCGATGACATGCTGATCATACGTGGCGTCAATGTTTTTCCGACACAGGTGGAAGAACAAATATTAAAAATTGAAGCGCTGGCACCCCACTACCAGATTGAAGTGAGCCGTGATGATAACCTTGATAACGTCCAGGTTAACGTGGAGCTGGCCCCGGATGCAGCAGAATCTGCCGCCGAAGCCGCAGGCCGGGAGCTGGAAAAAAACATCAAGGACATTATCGGTATATCCACGCGCGTGACCGTGCACCCGGAGAACGGGGTTCCGCGTTCAGAGGGAAAGGCGCAGCGAGTGATTGATAAACGCGATTTGTAATGACGGCGGAATGAATTCCGCCCTACTGTACGGTCGACAAGTGGTACGTGGAAGTACCGTCAACGGAACGAAAGACGCAATTTATTCGACCCTCGTTAAAGCGTCTTCGGTGATGCCGAGCTTTTTCTGGATGCGCTCAATCAACTTCGCCCGCGTACCATTCACGTCCATCAGTGGCCTGGCTCGCAGGCTACCGATTTCTTTTCCGGTATAGGGCTGAAACCCCTGCGGCACCTGCTCCTTGCTGAATTTATCCAGCATCCAGTTAAGCACATCAGCCAGCTCCTCGTCACTTATCGGGGAATTGGCGGAACCGGGTACCTGCACTATAAACTCGCGACCGCCTTCAACATGCAGGAAATTACCAACAAAATCTTTCATTCGTGGAACCAGTCCCGGTGCGCCCATGGCATCCGGAAGATGGCAGCCCTGGCAATTGAGAATGTAATTTTGCCTTGCAAGTGTCATTACGGCTTCATCTTGTGCCCATGACATGCATGGCAGGAGGCTGAGGAAAGACGTCAGTGCCAGTACGACAGGGCGCAAAACTACTTTCATTGGAACTATCAGGCTTTCTTGGTCGCTACACCCAGTACCAGGGTCACGGTGCAGTGATAGGCCTCGCTAGTCGTGCCGAGGCACCAGTTAATATCGTTGGCAGTGTGCGGGCGATAGGTTGGCCGGTCACTGACGTTGGTATTGCAAAAACAATTGCCACAGGAAGTCTTACCACAGCAGTCGTTATAGGAAATGATGTAGTCCTTGCCGTCATGGGGATTTTTGCAGGTGCCAATCCAGGTAATAGGCGACATTTCCGTACCCGGCGGACACACTTTATCGGTACCACCACAGCAACTGCAAAGAAACCCATCAATGGAGCAGTTACGCCAGTAAGAGCAGCTGGTTGGATCGTCCATATCCGCATCCGTGGGTTCCGCCGGTTGACCATGGTCAGCGCCGGTGGCTGCCCTGGCCACGGGAAGCAGGGGTACGGCCGCTCCACCAACCAGGGCGGTACCTATTCCACTGACAAAACTCCTTCTCGAGGAATTTTGCGCAATTTTTCGTGTTAGTGATTCAGTGATGTGATCAAACCATTTCATCTTGGTATCTCTCTATCATTCACAAAATTTAATTTGCCGAAAACAGGATGAGCGGTGTTTCCTGCCCGAAATCGGATAAGGTCTTTATATATTCGCCGGTTAATGCGTCATAAACATCAATATTCATTTCAACGTTAGTCGCGAACAGCCAGGGTGACTTATCCTCGCTCACTTCAACGGTCAGGGCCGGAAGCTTGAGCGGAATCTTCTTCACACGCTTTCGTTGCTTCACGTCATACACCCAGATTTCAGCGCCAGGATACTTGTGCGTACCTTCTGCGCCGTCAGGATGCATGAGAATGTACATGTGCCCAAGACTGTCAGCGTCATTAAGGTTCATACCGCCGGGACGCCAGTTTTGTTTTTTCTCTTCTGCGGTCAACATGCTCCATTCGTCGCCAGGCACAGCCCTGGCTCCAGTCATATCCACTTCCCTGACATTGCCAAGGAACGTGGGAAAGTAGGCAACACCGTCAATTATGGCCGGTCTCTCAAAAAGCGCATCCTTGTCTATATCAAAGAATGAAGGTACACGTGCCTCGTTGATCACCTTGCCGTTGGCATCCAGCTGGTAAGACATCATTGATGCGTCACCGCACATGGCACTGAAACCCCTTTTCCCCGTTGGATACATCAGTGAACACCCGGGCAGATCAATTTCATTCAGTATTTCCCTTTTTGCCGTGTCAACCACGGTGACGGAAGTTGCGGGAGTAAAGTTGAACAGCAGCAGGAGTTCCTCGTTGTCGATAAGTGTCACCCAGAAATCGCTGGGCAACTGGCCGGCCCGCTTGGCACCGGGGATGACTACCTCGTCGATGACCGATAAGGTTGTCTTGTCCCAGATGGTGAGCACATCGGTGGGGGTGCCACGGGTGCCGCGGGAATAAAAGGATTCGTAAACATAAATTTCCGGTCGCGTCCTCGCAATGGCGACACCCGCGATAAGAGAGGTATTGAGCATGCCCTTGTATTGAGGTCGATGGGCATCTTCTTCTGCGTCAAGAACAATCAGCCGACCGTTCAGCATGTTCCCGAAAGCAACATCATGAGCATAAATCCAGTGATCCGGGTACTCGGCTGGAAGCGTTCTTACCTTTCCAACCGGATCAATCGGCTCATCGGCGTGCAGGGGTAGTTGAAAAACCAGGAGAAAAAGAAAAACGGGCAATATTTTCATCATATGCAGCGTCTCGTTAAGCTTGGCAATCATGCGTTTACCTGGACCCTTGGCAGGCCAGCGAATGCCTATTGGAGCATATTTTTAAATCTAGGACAATCGTCTAATATCTGGAGTTCCGCAGGTGAAAACATTAGCCTGCCCTGCCGGCCCCGGGACGTCTCAACTTTGACCCGGGTTAATGCTATGGTTGCGCTTTCGCTGGCAAAAAACAATAAACGGAGGATATCGAATATGAGTGATGCTGATGATGCCAGGGCGGTCATTGAGGAATACGTGGCGGCCTGCAATGACGGAAGTGTTGACCGCTTGAGGGCAATATTCCATGAGAACGCGCTGATGTCAGGCTACATGATGGGGGAATACCTGATGGGACCGCCCGAGCCCTTTTTCCAGGTAGTTGAAAATCCTCCTCCCGAGGCGCCACCTACCGCCGGCAATTACACCGCCAATATCAGCAATGTCGAAGTCTCCGGCCCGGTCGCCAGCGTGACACTGAAAGAAGCCGGCTTCATGGGTATGAATTTCACTGACTATTTCCACCTCGCAAAGGTTGACGGCGCATGGAAAATTATCAGTAAGACCTTCAATCCCGAGTAGTTGGCATATTCTTTTCTCTTGAATGTCTAAGGTAAAGCTGGCCTCGTCTGTCATTCTAAGTCGGGGCCAGGGTGCAGATACGCAAGTCTTTCTGTGCCTGCGCGCACCGGAGCTCCGGTTTTTTGGTGGTTACTGGGTATTCCCCGGCGGCAACCTCGACCACGAACTGGACGTTCTTTCGGGCGATGAATCCATTGAACCCGCGCTGCGCCGTTGCGCAGTGCGGGAATTGCTCGAAGAAGTTGATGTGCTTTCCTCAACCCTCGGGGAGTCGTTCACCGGGGAAACAAAGACCGGCATAAAATCCAGGCTGGCTTCATCGCGAGACAGTTGGCGCGAGTTTATCTCAGGATTTGATCCAGCCTTTCCACGGCTGCAAAGTATTTTACGCATCACCACGCCGCCCTTTATACCGCTACGCTTTGACACGCAGTTTTTTCACGCACGCACGCAGGATGATGAGTCACCCGCTGTTGACCAACAGGAATTAATAGAAGGACAGTTCATCAAGCCGGCTGACGCTGTCAGGGCCTGGGCCAGCGGTGAAATGGATATTGCTCCTCCCGTGCTGTTCCTGCTTCGCCTGCTGGCAAGCCATGGTATGGATGAATTCCCCAATGCCGCCTCGGCCTGGGAAGAACAACTTGAAAAGGGGGCGCTTCACCAGGCTTACTTTTCACCGGGAATTTTCATGGCGCCCTTGCAAACGCCCACCCTGCCCCCGGCGACCACAACAAACACATTGATTATCGGCACACAGCAACTGTACGTGGTTGATCCTGCGACACCCGATGAAACAGAGCAGGACAGGCTTATCAGGCACATGGAAGAATTACAGCAGGAGGGCAGCAGCTTTCGGGCTATCCTGCTTACACATCATCACAGCGATCATGTCGGCGCGGTAAACAGGATAAGCCAGCACTTCAAGCTCCCGGTTCGTGCCCATGAGCTTTGCTATGACCGAATCCGGCAGGGCTATATTCGGGGAGATTCGCTCAAGGATGGTGATCGGCTGGAACTGGGAAATGCGCCTGACGGCAGCCCTGAATGGCACCTCGAGGTGCTACACACGCCGGGGCATGCGGTTGATCATCTTTGTTTTGTTGATAGCAGGTACAGGGCTGCGGTCATTGGCGACATGCTCTCCACGCTTTCAACCATCGTCATCGATCCTCCTGAAGGACACATGCGAACTTACCTTGAGCAGCTGCAAAGACTCGCTGGCCTGTCCCTCACCACGGTTTACCCTTCCCACGGTCCTCCGCGCCGTGATGGCACCGCGCTAATTGGCGAATTTCTTGAACATCGCAGGGAACGGGAACATGAAATTATATCCGCGCTGTCTTCAAGCCCGCGCAACATCGATGCACTATTACCCGTGATATATAAGGATGTGCCGAGAGAAGTCTATCCCATTGCGTCGCGCTCACTGCTTGCAGGTCTCATCAAGCTCGAAGAGGATGGCCTCTGTGTTGAGAGCCAGGACGGCTGGCAGCTGGCATAAAAAAACCGCCTGGCGGCGGTTTTTAAAGTCAGTAATTGAACGTACTCAGCTCATCAGCACTTCTTCGATCTGAACAACAGGGTCTATATTCGTAAAGTTCGGAATATCCCCCATAATATCGCCCCCGTGCTCCTTGATGGCATTTTCAAATGTGCCTACATCATCAAACTTGAGACTGGCAACCGTGACATAAGTCGCAGCTGAACCTTCCGGACCCGAGAGACCTTTTATTACTTCCACACCCCTGAGTACATCACCCCATTTCTCCTGCACCAGCGGCATATGCGTGGCGAGATAATAATCGTAATCGAAATTTCCACCTGGCTGGTTTGGGTACATCACACTGACTCGAATCATTATCAATCTCTCCTTTTTTTCAGTTGCTTATGATATTGGTTTTGGCACGTCTTGAAATCTTGAAACTCTTTCGCCAGGCAAGGTACGAGCCTTTCGAAAAGCAGCGACACAATAATGTCATGAGCCAGGAAGAAAGGCTAATAAAACAATGTCTCATGGCTTAACAGCAGTTTTGTGAAACCTCAGAGCGACTTGGCAACAAGGTAGCCCGAGGCACCACCCAAACCAGGTCCGGGATGTGTCGATGCGCCAATGTGATACAGCTTGCTGAAGGGCGTACTGTGGTTTTTCAGTGACTTCAACGGTCGCCAGAGAAAGTACTGGTCCAGGGCACAATCACCTCCATAGGGATCACCACCCACCAGGTTAATGTTGATGGCTTCAAGATCCGCCGGTGACAGGACGGTTCGTTTTAAAATAGTTTCCTTCAGTCCCGGAATATGCTCGGCAATCCGATCCACGATACGGTCTGCATAGGCCTCCCTGGCCTCTTCCGTCCAGCTTCCGTCTTCCGCAACCGGAATTTCCCCGGCTGCATCACCCTTTATGACCCGGGGTAGCTCCTGCAGCTGTATCCATAGCAATCCTTTTCCTTCTGGCACACGGCTGGGATCAAGTGCTGCCGGTTGTCCAACCACGATCGTGGCGGCCTGCGGTAACAGGCCCCGGTCTGCCTCATTCATCGCCTGCGATACGCCATCCAGTCCGGGTGTCAGGTGCACAATCGCAACCTTGTCGAGATTTGAATCTGACCATCGTGGTGCTGCATCCAGGGCGAGGTGGATCTGCATATCTGCGTGCCCGTGGCGAAAATCTGCTGCCTGCTCTTTCACAACGGAAGGCAGTTCTTCATTCTTCAGCAAGCGCTGGTATAGCTGGCCCGGTGTCATGCTGCATATGACTGCCCTGTTGGCGCGGTACTCTTCGCCACCAGCGGTAGTTACTCCTACCGCCTCGCCGTTTTCAATAAGTACTTTTTCCACATCCGTGTTCAGCCTGATTTCACCACCATGTGAATTGATAAGCTTCTCAAATGCCTCGACCAGCCTGTAGCTGCCACCCTTGACTACCGGACAGCCTGCCACTTCGAGTGTAAAAGCAATGATTCGTGCCATGTGTCCTGACATCGGTGAGTCGGGTCCGATACCGGTATGCGCCGGCCATGCTGCCAGGCAGGCTGCCGCGGTCCTTGATTCAAAGGTATTGTCCAGCCAGGTTCGTGCTGTCTCGAGGCAGTAGTTAAAGTACTGGCTCAGGTACAGCGGCCCCCGTTTAAATAGCGTAAGTGCAAATAGCTTGAAGGTAGACCAGGTCCAGAGTTCTGACCCAAGCAGGGCAAACGTGAGATCAAGGGACTGCATGAGCTTGTCCATGGCTTCTTGATAGCGATCCCCGTCACCTGCTGATAATTCGTTAAGGCGCTTGATATTTTCTTCACGGGACATTTTTAATATCCAGGAACTACCATCGGGTAATACTGCGGCGGTTGGAAAATCCGTATTGCAGTATTCAAGTCCATGCTTTTCCAGTTCATCCCTGAGTTCTGCGTATCCCGGGGAAGTGACAAACAGTGGATGCCAGCTGGACAATACATCGTGAATAAAACCGGGCTCGGTAATTTCATCCGTCCTGATGCAGCCACCAGCCCGGTCATTTCGCTCAAGGAGAAGAACTTTTTCTCCCCCACGTGCCAGCAAGGCCCCGCAAACCAGGGAATTGATTCCTGTACCTACAATTATGTGATCGAATGTTTTCATTGCTTGGATATTCTCGCTGCTTAGCCAGGTACTATGCCTGCGTTTTCCAGGGCCTTGAAAAGATCCCTGATCTTCTGCGGGTCCTTGATGCCATGGCTTGCCTCCAGGCTGGATGACAGGTCGGCTCCCATGGGTTGGACCTTTTCAAGTGCGTCCACGATATTCTCCGCGTTTAAACTTCCCGCCAGGAACAGGGGGTACTCCTTCGCGATTTGCCTGGCCTGTTCCCAGTCTGCCTTCTGACCGGTACCGCCATACTTTTCCCCGACCCTTGGCGCATCCATGAGGAACATGTGCGGTCGATAACGATTTAACACTTCCGCATTCCCAACATCCAGTTCCTGTATTGCTTTTAGTACAGGAATATTTACCTTGCTACACTCTTCCGGGCTTTCGCTACCATGCATCTGGGCAATGGTGATACCAACATTTTCTGCAACTGCGTTGATATTATGCGCAGACTCATTAAGGAATACCCCGACTTTTTCGACTCGCGCATGCTCGGCGTTCAATCTTCGAATAATGTCCCTGGCCATCTCAAGATCACAGGCTCGCGGCGACTTATCGGTAAATATAAATCCCAGCCCCCATGCCCCCAATTCAGCCGCAAGCGCAGCATCTTCGTAGCGTGTTAAGCCGCAGACCTTGATTTTAGCCACGAATCAGCTCTTGCAATGCCTCGCCCGGGCGACCGTCCATCATCAACGAGGTGCCGACAAGAAAACCATCAAAACCCAGTTCACGAAAATCATCAATTTGAGAACGTTCAAAAATACCACTCTCGCAAATCTTCACTACATCGTCCGGAAAATGTGGTGCCAGGTTTCTGCCCACGTCGAGATCAATGTCCAGCGTCTTTAGATTGCGATTATTTACCCCCATGACCTTGCAGCCTATCCTCGAGGCAACCTCCAGTTCTGCTTCATCATGCACCTCGACCAGGGTATTGAGGCCAATACTGACAGCCAGCTGCTGCAGATCCTTTATTTCCGTTTCATCAAGATAACGCACACATAACAGCACGACACTCGCACCGATAAACCGGGCAAAGTGAACCTGGTATGGGTCAACAACGAAATCCTTCATGATGATTGGAATTTCAGGATAGGCTGAACGCACGGCCCTGAGATAGTCATAGGATCCGTGAAAGTAAGTGGGCTCGGTCAGGATGGATATAGCCCTGGAGCCATTTTCCACGTACGCACGGGCAACATCCACGGGGCTTATCACCTCGGCATCAAATATTTTTCCACGGGACGGACTACCGTATTTTATTTCGGTGATGAGATTCACCTCGCCCGCCGGGAACGCGTCATCAAAACTTGCAGCGGTTTGCTCAAATTCCGGCTCATCCATCACTTGCTGCAGCGGAAAGGACGCCTGGTCCTTTTTCACTCGAGCCCGGGTTTCTTCAATGATTTCAGCAAATGCCATGTTAGTGCACCTCGCTCAGGGATTTAATATATTCCAGTGCCTCACCGCTTTGCTGAACTGCACGGGCCTGCTCGATACCCAGCTCGATTGATTCCGCCGTGCCAGCAAGCCACAGGGCTACCCCCGCATTGAATAACACGCAATCTGCCCGGGGGCTGTTTTCTCCGGCAAAAATGGCACGAAGTATTGCAGCGTTATCAGCGGCAGTTCCACCCTTGAGATCCTCAAGCCTGCAGCGTGTGAAGCCGTAATCCTCCGGTTGTAATTCAATTTCGCTTATCTTTTTCCCTTCTACCAGTCGAGCATAGGTGGGGCCTGTCATGGATATCTCATCAAGACCATCGGCAGAATGTACCACCATGGTCTTTTCGTGTCCGGCAAGAGATAGCGCGTTGGCCATGGTATCCAGTAATCCAGCATCAAACACACCGATCACCTGTCGTTTCAGGTTTGACGGATGCAGCAGTGGGCCAAGGATATTAAACAGGGTGCGCACACCAATCGCGGTGCGAATGGGAGCAATATTTTTAAAGGCCGGGTGGTACAGTTGCGCAAACAAGAATGCGAAATTATGAGATTCCAGGCTGGCGACCGCCTTGCCAGGGCTGAGGTCGGTGGCTATTCCCAATTCATTCAATACATCCGCACTACCACTTTTGCTGGTGACAGAGCGACTGCCATGTTTTGCAACGGCGACACCGGAAGCGGCAATAAGTAATGACGCGGTGGTGCTGATATTGAAAGTACCAGCTCCATCACCACCTGTACCACAGAGACACACAGCCGCGTCTGGCAATTCAATCTGCACCGCGCGCTCGAGAAATACCTCGGCTATTGCAGCGAGCTGTTCAGGTGTTTCACCACGGGCACGTAGCAGTACCAGCAGGGCCGCCTGCTGTTCCGGTGGGTACTTCACACCATCACAAAAATCAGCAAAACAACTTTTCAGTGCGTCGATATTGATTTCCCGATTATCGATCAGGTCATTGAGTAAATTTTCTATAGCCATATCAGGTGCTCCGGTAATATTGACGATACACTTATCCCCGGGACATGACCAGCCAGATAATTGGGCCGAAACATAATTAGAACCTATTCGCTTTTTCTTCGAGTCGCTGACGGAGTTTCACCAAACCTCTCGCGGTAACACTTTGCATATTTACTCAGGTGACTGAAGCCACAATCAGTAGCGATTTCTGAAATCGTGTTGTCGGCATACCTGGTATCCAGTAACTTTTGTCGTGAGACACCGAGACGAAAATCCCGCAGGTATTCCATTGGAGTTGTATTCCTGTAACGGCGAAAACCATTTTGCAAAGCCCGTTCACTCACTGCCGCACATTTGGCCAGGTCGAAAAGTTGAATCACATCCCTGTAGTGGTCTGCAATGTAATTTTCCACGCGCCTTATGTAATCCGGTACTTGCCCCACGACAGGGGCGCCGACAAGTTCTCCCTGGTTGTGAGACAGTTCCGCCAGGATCTGTGCGTAAATCAGCTCTTCCCATTTCCTTTCCACAATCGGCAATCGTAAATTCACATGCCCTTTATCAATTTCATTGCAAGCGTGTACCAGCAGGTTCATCAGCCCGCTGGCCTGGTGCGAAATTCCCGGATCCGCTGAATTAAATAACAGCTCAGAGGAAAGTGTCTTTCCGGATTCACGTTCGAGAATTTGCTCCAGTCCGCGCTGAGAAACTTTTACTGTGAAATTCATCATGTCATTGGATAAATCAAGTATTGCTGGTACTCCCGGATTGAACACAAAAACATCCCTGCCGGATAAGGGAATTACATTACCGTGCTGTTTAACGGCACCAGTTCCGCGCAGTAGAACCAGCATGAAAAAGGTATTTTCTGGTGGGCACACACCAATTCGAATAGCCGTACCATAGTAAAGACTGTTGATGCCAACACGACCGATATTGATGCCGCAGTGTTGAAAATTGACGGAGTAATTCTTGTCCAGTGGATTTATCGTGTGCCTGCCAAGGTATTTTGCGAGGTGATCCCGGGTCGCAATAAGATCGTCCGTCTCGCAGACAAACTGGCTTTTCAGGGGTAACCTGGTTCGGTTACTTTCGTTCAGGATCTGCACCTGGATATGTTCTCGACCATGCGTATTCGGGCTCAACTACTGCGTAGAAAGGATACTCCAGCAATGAGATATGTTCTATATTAGTAGTCACCACATTGGCTCATATTAACCAGTTAAAAAGAGAATTAACCTATGTTTATACTCGATATCCTGCGCTGGCTTGTAGCAATCCCCCTGTTGCTGATTTCCACTTTTTTTATCATCACCAATATCCGTTTCCTGGTCGAAACAATTCGGCTTGGGCTGGACGCAGGCCCTGCACCGGTAACTATCATGGGCGGGCTCACGGGTTGTATCGGCCTGCTGCTATTACCGGTAATGGGCTTTTCTGACCGACTTTCCCTGCTCTGGATTCCGCTGGTTCTCGATCTGGGCTCGCTGCCGTTTTATGGCGGCATGCTGGGGCTTGCCGTTGTGCAGTATTTCAATACAGGGATCTGGCGCAAGCAGCCGGATTATGTGGAAGGAGGAACCGAATAATGGGCTTCTTTAACTACCAACTAAGCGACAAGGGAAAATTCACCCCTTCAAAATTCCACCAGGTGATATGGCCGAAGAATGCGTCCGGTAACAAGGTTAATGGTCTTGGCAGGGATAAAAAGGAAAGGCCGACCCAGTCATACCACAAGCATCACCCCTGGTATCCTTTTGGCCTTGCTGAGCAGTGGTTTATTCACAAGTGCATGTATGACTTTCGCATTTCCAACTGGTACTTCAAGCACTGGATAACCGAAAACGTTACAAGGCTCGGCAAGATTGCCAGCAAGAAAAAAGAAGACAGCCCGGAGAACTGGACAAAAATAGTCAAGGAAAAAGCCCTGGCTGATGATGATGTCCATGTTGTGGGTATTTGTCGTATGAACCCCGACTGGGTTTTCGCAGATCGCGAAGTACCGAGGGGTGAATGGGTCATCATGCTGGCAAGGCGCATGGATTACGATGAGTTTTCAAAGAACATGAAAGGCGACTTTGTTTCCCAGTGTCGCGAAGTAATCAAGTCCTACGTCAAGGGCCAGGAAACCGGGTATCGCCTGGCGAAGTGGATTCAAAGCCAGGGTTACTACGCCTCATTCAAGGGCGGCTTGAGTGATGACCACCTGTTCACAGTCATTCCTGCTGCCATTGAAGCGGGCATTGGTCAGCTCGGCAAGCACGGTTCGCTTATCTCTGATGAGCTTGGTAGCAGCATGCGACTCACACCAATCCTGACTGATATGCCCTTGTTGCCGGATAATGCGCGGGACATTGGCGTGGATGACTTCTGCTCTACCTGCCAGCTTTGTGCCAGGGACTGCCCCGCCGATGCCATTACGCATGAAAAGCAAATGGTCAACGGCGACATGAAATGGTATGTGGACTTTGACAAGTGCGTGCCTGCATTTAATGAACTGTATGCCTGTGGCCTGTGCCTGGCAGTTTGTCCCTGGAGCAGACCCGGGGTCGCACCCAACCTGATGCAGAAAATGTTGAGGCGAAGAGAAAAAAACGCTACCGGGGAGAGTTAAAACCATGGGTATCCTGACAAGTACCATTAGGGAAGACGGCAGCTTTACACCCTCGCGTATGTACCAATGGCTACGCCCTCGCATATCGGGTAATGAAATCAACGGCGTCGGTGAGACAGAAAAGAGAAGACCAACACCCGTTTACCACTACGTTTGGGTAAAGCATCCCTGGCGCCGGTGGCAAAACTGGTTTTATTTTCGCGTGTCCTTTCCACCCGGTTACATAAAACAGTTTGCCCGTGCGCTGTTCCTGCGTTACGCACCGCTGAAACAAGTAGCAAAGTCGAAAAGCAGCTTATCACATACCGATTTGACTGAAGGTCTCAAGGAATACCTCCTTGACCAGGGTGCTGGCGACATCGCCATAACACGCATGCGACCAGAGTGGGTTATTGAAGGTATGACAGTGAAAGAGCCCATCGTTGTGACAATGGCAGTGCCCATGGACCATCAAATCATGATGAAAATTGCAGAAAAAGGGCGTGACATGACTGGAGGGATCCATGTCATTCAGAAATACAATGATGGCACTGCCCTGGCCCGACTTGGTTCAAACTGGTTACGGGAAAACGGATATCATGCCCGCGGCTACTGTGGACCTGCTTCAGGCCAGTTTACCTCCGTTCCGGCAGCTATTGCTGGCGGCCTGGGGGAACTGGGCAAACATGGCTCTATCATCAATAAGAAATTCGGTTCCAACTTCAGGATTGCCTACATACTTACGGATGCAGAATTGATTACCACTGAGGCGGAGTCATTCGGTGCCGATGACTTTTGCACCAACTGCAAAGTTTGCAGCAATTACTGTCCGCCCAATGCCATCACCCATGAAAAACAGATGGTGCGAGGAACAAGCAAGTGGTACGTGGACTTTGACACGTGTGTTTCTTATTTTAACGAAGCTTATGGT
>CAZXDV010000032.1:0-17950 GCA_964639535.1 uncultured Enterobacteriaceae bacterium
AGCGGCACGGACGCCGCTGTCGAGCGTACATGGATGTATTTACAGCGTGTCCACGTTCTAATTATGAAAGCGCGGGTTTTACTTTCTGCTCAATCCTTTAAAGGAATAATCGCGACCATACTATTCCCCTTGGAAGGGACGAATGATCCATGCCCTTTACTACCCACATCTTCCATCAGGATCACCTGCCCCGGCCCGTACTCCCTTTCTTCACCGTCAGAGGCCACAAAAGCGGTGGTGCCGGTAAGTACGATGAAGAGTTGACGATGGCGCGCCGGATGAAGAGGTCGTGCATCCCATCCGGGCGAGTTACCTGCCAGCATCACGTACTGCGCATTCCATTTGCCGTCGGGGGCGACCCAGACCGGCGGAATGTTATCGGCGTACTTGAAACGCTTGTAGTCCACGGTAACGGTCTTGAAGTGGGTTTCGCCGTCTTCGTCCATGTAAAGGTGATCGTAGGTAAGAAGCGTAATGGGCGGCCCGGTAAGCTCGGGCTTGCCGCTACTCTCTGCAAAAATCGAAACCGGGAAAGATGCCAGGGCAACAACAAGACCCGCAGCGGCCATTAAAGATTTAAAGGTCCTGCTCATAAAGATTGACTCCTTAACCCGTTGGCGGGTTGTTATATTTTCAGCGGTAGGGAACGCAGTCTTTTGCCAGTTGCCTGGAAAACTGCATTGGCGATGGCTGGTGCTACCGGGCCAACAGCACACTCTCCGGCGCCGACCGGTTTACGGTCTGAATCAACCTGGTAAACCTCAATGACAGGCGCCTGGTTCATACGTGACACGGAAAAGTCGTTGAAGTTACTTTGCTGGACACTGCCGTCCTTGATAGTGATCTCGTCGTGCAAGCAGGAACTCATTCCCCAGATAACGCAACTTTCAATAATGGTAGTGATAATGTCGGGGTTGATACGCATACCCACATCAACAGCTGCCCAGACCCTGTGCACGTTTATCTGGTCGTTCTCAACAGAGACTTCCGCCACCATACCCACGTAGGCCTCCTTGATATATTCAAAGGCAATACCCTTGTATCGTCCTGGTTCAGTTTTACCCCAGTTGGCCTTCTCTGCTACCAGCTTTGTTACCTTGTAAGCATTCTTGCCGGGATCGAGGTGTTTCAAACGAAATTCAAGGGGATCCATGCCGGCCTTGTGCGCCATTTCGTCGACAAAGCTTTCAATAAAAAAACCATTAAAGGAGTTACCCACAGAACGCCAGAAAAATACCGGCACGCCGCCGTTTCGAAAGTGCTGGTCAACCTTGACGTCACCAAACTTGTAGTAAGTCTCAAGTGCACTTTCAATGTTTTCATGATCTTCTGCCATGGCACCTGTTGCGATCTTTTTGATCTCGGACATGGGCATGTTGTGGGGAAACTGTATGGAACGCAGCGTATGTATCAGGTTGTACACGAGGCTGGGCGTCACCAGGCGATAGCGCCAGGCCTTTGAACTGGTACCGTCCATCTCCGCATACATGCGACAGGTCACCGCGGGTCGATACCGACTGTTCTGAACATCTTTTTCACGACTCAGGATAACCTTGACCGGCTTTCCAGTTGCCTTTGAAAGTTGCGCGGCATCACGAACGTGGGGATCGGGAGCATTTTTCCTGCCAAAACCGCCGCCGGTATATGTGCTATGAACCGTAACATTCTCGATTGGGATCCCGGCTCCATGCGCTGCTGTCGCGCCCATAACATCCGGTGCCTGGCTGCCGATCCAGACATCGGCACGGTCACCCTGGACCCACACCGTCGCATTTAAGGGTTCCATGGTCATATAGGCCATGTAAGGAGCGGTGTATTCCGCCACCAGCGCCCCATCATTGACCGGATAAGCGGAAGCCTTTTCCCCGCGGTCAAGGATCGCTGCCTGGTCTGCGGCAATACTTTCAGAGGACTCGTTTCCAAACTCGCCGGGGTCCCACTCGATATCCAGTGCCTTTTCCGCCTGCTGCGCATACCAGTAATTGGTAGCCACCACGGCAACACCATTTTCTATCTCGAGAACATCAACAACGCCTTTCATGGACTTTGCCTTGCTGGCATCGAAACGCTTGAGCTTACCGCCGAAATGCGGGCAGTAAGACACCGAGGCGACGAGGGCATCTTCCGGGCCCATGTCTATGCCGAACATCGCTGAGCCGTCGACTTTCTCAACCGCCTCAAGACGCTTCTGCACCTTGCCAACGTAGCGATACTGGCTGGCAGGAATAAATTCAAGTTCTGCTGGTACGGCTAATGTTTGTGCAATTTCAACAAGTTCACCGAAACTTGCTTTTTTACCGCTCTTATCGTGGTAAACAACGCCCTGGTCACAACGAAGTTCTGCGAGTGGCGCATTGAGTTTCCTGGCGCCAGCCTCGAGTAACATCATTCGAACCGTTGCCGCGGCTTCCCGTATGGGTTGATAACAGGTGATGATTGAACTGCTGGCATTGGTCAGCATCATGCCAAACATGGGGTTGATAAAGTCAGGATGGACGCCGGAAAATTCCCGAACGATATCATCCGGAGACATGCACAGCTCCTCTCCAACAATCGTCGACAGGCCGGTCATTATTCCCTGCCCCATCTCCTGCTTGTGAATTTGTAAAATAACCTGGTTTGCGGGGGTCACCTGGATAAATGCATTGGGCTGAAAATCACGGCCTGATGCATGTGGCCATGGGACTTTTTTCTTCGCCTCTTCAGCCTGGGTATATTCAACACCAATCACCAGGCAGCCAGCTGCTGCAACACCGGTGGCGAGGAATTCTCTTCTGGATAATGCCATTAGCCCACCTCCGTTACTTTCTGCCCGGCCAGCGTGTCGGCGGCCTGGTGTATAGCGCGTCGAATTCGCTGGTAGGTACCGCAACGGCAAATATTTCCGCTCATTGCATCATCTATGTCGCTATCAGTGGGCTTTGCTTTCTGGCTTAGCAAAGCCGCGGCTGACATGATCTGTCCCGGCTGGCAATAGCCGCACTGTGGCGTATTTTCTGCGACCCAGGCCTGTTGCAGGGCCTCGACCACTTCACCCGATACACCCTCGATGGTGGTAATGTTTTTACCCTTTACCTTTGATACAGGAAGAATGCAGCTGCGCATCGGTTCACCGTCCACGTGCACCGTGCAGGCTCCACACAGGCCTGCGCCGCAGCTAAATTTTGTGCCGGTTAGTTGCGCCTCTTCGCGCAAAACCCACAGCAGGGGCATGTCCGGATCAACATCCACTTGCCTGCTTTTTCCATTCACTTTTATCTCAAGCATATTAAATTTCCTCGAGGGATCGGTTAACAGTCCAGCCTGGAAACAGGCCGACCGGGAATTTACTGGCGCTGGTAAACAAGTTTTCGATTCATCGGCGTATGCGCTGCATAACCAAAATCCTTGAACTTGCCTGCATTCTCTCGTACGGCTTTCATTGCATCTGACTTTGTCGAAGCCTTGAAGTCTTCAAAACTGTCAAAAACTGCTTCGTTTCCATGGATTAGACCGCCGTCATCGATGGCGCCCCTGTCTTTCCACCCCAGGGGTAAATAACACAGGACGTTACGGACCTTTGGAAATTGCGCCAGGCGCTCCGGGTGGGAGTTGATGTAGTAGTCGGTGAATTCACTCGCGTTAGCCACGGGTCCATGATAGCGGACCACGAAAGAAAAAGGTGCGGTTCTCGGCGGTGGCGAGTCATGCCCGGGAATGTCGTAGTTCACAACTTCAAACATATCCAGCGTGATCTTGTCGGCATTCTCCAGCATTCCGTTCTTGCTGGCGAAATACTTGACGAAATTCTTGTCGCGGGTAAGTAAAAGGGCGTCCTTTTGCGAATTAACCTGGACTTCCACCATGAATGTCGGGGGAGCCACATCGCCCTTGCGTGGTGTCTTGGGAGCATCACCACCAATCGGGGTGTAATACTCAACGGCACTGATTCGCGAATCTGCTTTCAGTGCTTCAAGGGGGTCTCCAAGAAAGTGATCATTGAGGTCCATGGAACTGACCGCAGTCATCCATATGGTGATAAAGATGGAAATATTCATAAGTCCCGCGTCCTCTACGAGTGTTGAAAGCGCCAGTTAATGTATTTTATCTTCAATAAAAATTCAATTGATATTAAATATTTGTGTTTCTCTATGCGGCACAACATCAGAACTGCCAAATAGTTGGAATCAGCAATGCGGCCATGATAACAATGAGTAAACTCAGGGGGATTCCAAGCAGCAGGTAATCGCGAAAGCGGTAACCGCCAGCACCAAAAACCATGAGGTTCGTGGGATAGCTAATGGGCGTAGCCAGGGATGTGGCTGAGGCAAACATCACTGCAATAATAAACGGCATCTGTGAGACCCCGAGCTCTGATGATATGGCGACGACAATGGGCAACATGAGAACAGCACCGGCCTTTGCTGTAATAATATTCCCCAGCAGCATCGTCACACAAAGCACAATCAGCAGCATGAAAGTGGGATCCGCGCCACCGGCAAGCAACATCAGTTCACCAATAACTAGGGCAAGCCCGCTTGATTGCATTGCCTTGCCGAGCCCGATGGCTGCGGCAATCACGAGCAGTGTCTGCATATCAATGGCCCGGCGTGCGACACTGGCACTACAGCATTTACTCAGCACCATGATGCCGGAAACAAGCAGGGCTGCCTGCAGCATCGTCATGATTCCACCGGTAACAAGCACAATAAGGGTAAACAACAGGCCGAGGGCAAGTGGTGCTTTTTCACGGGAAGGAGGGGTGCTTCCTTCTACCTGGCTGACCAGGTAGAAATCACGATTATTACGCTGCTGTTCTGCAAAACTTTTCCTGGTCTCGAGTAACAGCGTGTCTCCGGGTTGCAGGATGATATCACCGATCTTCTTGTTGATACGCTCACCATTGCGTGCAACCGCGATGATGGCGGCATTGTATATGGTACGAAAATGCCCTTCCCGAATACTCTTACCAATCAGCGGGCAGGTATTACTGACGACTGCCTCAATAAGTATTCGGTTACTTCTTGGCTCGTTCATCTTGTACACCTGCTCGGTCGCAACACGCAAACCCGCTATGCGTTGAAGATCAACGACTGATTCAATCACGCCGGCAAATACAAGGCGATCATTTCCCAGGAGTGTAATATTTGAGGATACGGCCGGCATGATTTCTCCGCCTCGATCAATTTCGACCAGGTACAGCCCCGGCAAACCGCGAAGACCCGCCTCCTGGATTGACTTGCCAACGAGCCATCCGTCATCTTCCACGAGCATCTCCACGGTGTACTGTCTTGCATCATCACCATGGCTGATGGGTGGTTTTCTATCTGCCAGTAACCATTTCTGTGCAAGCAGGATATAGATGATTCCCATGATGGCGACCGGAATTCCAAGCATGGTTATTTCAAACATTCCGAGTCCCGGGTGATCCAGTTCCTCGATAATCCAGCCATTGACCACCAGGTTGGTGCTGGTTCCCACCAGCGTGCAGGCACCACCAAGAATTGATGCAAATGACAGTGGCATCAGCAGCTTGGAAGCTGACAGGCGATTTCGCTTTGACCAGTCATCAACGATTGGCAGGAGCATCGCCACCAGTGGGGTATTGTTCATAAACGCACTGATTGCGGCAGTTGGCCACATTATCCTGTTCTGCGCACTTGCCAGTGAAGACGGCGCCCCCATCAGGCTGCGTGAAAACCACTGCAGGGCACCGGTTTCACGAAGTCCGGCGGCGATAGCAAACATCGCCGCGATGGTAACAACGCCCTCATTGGCCAGGCCCGAAAGAGCTTCAGACGCCGGCAGGATCCCAAGTGTCCAGCCAGCCTCTTTTTTTACCGGTGCAATCATGAGGATGGCCACACCGCACCAGAGAATGGCGTCGGGAGCCCGCTTTGAAAACACCAGGAAATACAGGACCACCGTCAAAATGACGAGCGTCATCCAGGCTTCCATGGACATTGGTGAGATCATAAGCAGAAACAATGAGATTTCCGCCCATTATAACGAGAAAACTACGGAACTGAGATAGAACCCTTGCTTATATCCTTATTTAGGTGAAGCTGCGCCGGCTTTACCTGGGTGCCATGCGAATGCTGCCATCAAGGCGAATGGTTTCACCATTCAGGTAGGCGTTTTCACAAACATGTTGTACCAGTGCGGCAAATTCACCCGGATCCCCGAGGCGCTGGGGAAAAGGTACGCTGGCACCGAGGGATTCCTGAACTTCTTCAGGCAATCCAGCCATCATGGGTGTTTTGAAAATACCCGGTGCAATGGTCATGACCCTTATTCCATCACGCGCGAGGTCCCGGGCGACAGGCAAGGTCATACCCACGATGCCACCTTTTGAGGCGGAGTAAGCGGCCTGGCCGACCTGGCCATCAAAGGCGGCCACCGAGGCAGTGTTGATAATCACGCCACGCTCTTCCCTGTTCAACAGGTCCTGCGCTGCCATACGCACTGCTGCGAGGCGGATACAGTTAAAGGTCCCGATAAGATTGATATTGATTACGCGCTGGTAAAACTCGAGGGAATGTGGCCCTTCCTTGCCAATGGTTTTCTGGGCAACGCCTATGCCGGCACAGTTTACCAGTATACGTGTGCCGCCATGGGCCTCCTCTGCCCTGTCCAGGCCGGCATTGACGCTGTCCTCGTCTGTCACATCAACACGGGCAAATTGACCCTTGATTTGCTTGGCTACCGACTCGCCACGTTCTTCGTTGAGGTCGAACAGGGTCACCCTTGCTCCAGCGGCGGTCAATTTACGGGCGCAGGCTTCGCCAAGTCCTGAGGCTCCCCCGGTGATGACAGCGGCACAGTTTTCAATATTCATCTTTTTATATCTCTCGAGGCGGCGCTTTGCAGTGCCAGGTTAATAGCGGGATATCCATATCATACAGTGTTTACCCACAAATACCTGCCTGCTGCATGCGCTGAATACTAATGGACCAGTTCCAGTGCGAGAGCCGTCGCCTCTCCACCACCTATGCACAGGCTGGCAACGCCTTTCTGCAATCCTCGATCCCTGAGCGCCGCGATCAGCGTCACAATGATCCGCGCGCCAGACGCCCCGATCGGATGTCCCAATGCACATGCCCCGCCATTCACATTCACCTTTTCGTGAGGCAAATCGAGATCATCCATCGCCGCCATCGTCACCACGGCAAATGCCTCGTTGATCTCAAAAAGGTCAACCTCATCCTTTGACCATCCGGCACCCTCAAGCACTTTCTGCATGGCACCCACCGGGGCCGTGGTAAACCAGGCCGGCTCGTGAGAGTTGGTAGCGTGGGCAACGAGTCTCGCCAGGGGAGTTAACCCGCGCTTCTCCGCCTCTGATTCCATCATCAGTACCAGGGCGGCAGCGCCATCGGATATTGAACTGGAGTTGGCCGCGGTGACTGTGCCGTCTTTTACAAAAGCAGGCCTGAGTTGGGGTATCTTGTCTATGCGAGCGTTACCCGGGGCTTCGTCAGTATCGACGACAACGTCCCCTTTACGACCCTTTATGGTTACCGGGGTGATTTCTTCATTGAACTTTCCAGCGTCGATGGCCTTTTGCGCACGGGTGAGGGATTCAATGGCATAGGCATCCTGGGCTTCTCGACTGAACTCGTACCTGGTCGCTGTTGCTTCGGCAAAGTTACCCATGGGACTACCCTTCTCGTAGGCATCCTCCAGCCCATCAAGAAACATGTGATCCTTGACTTCTCCATGTCCGAGACGCATTCCAGCCCTGGCATTTGGCAGTAGGTAAGGCGCATTTGTCATACTTTCCATGCCCCCGGCTGCGACAATACTGGCAGACCCGGCTCGTATGATATCCATACCCAGCATGACCGCTTTCATACCGGAACCACACACCTTGTTCACTGTGGTCGCTCCCGTGGAGAGAGGCATGCCCGCGCCAAGCGTGGCCTGCCGTGCCGGGGCCTGTCCTGCCCCTGCGGGTAACACACAACCCATAAACGTCTCATCAATATCTCCTGGCGATACGCCGCTTCGTTCAAGTGCGGCTTTCAATGCCTCGGTTCCAAGTTGTGGGCCGGTCATTGCTGATAACCCGCCCTGCATACCACCAAGGGCTGTGCGTGCCATACCCACTACAACAATTGCATCACTCATGCTTCACTCCACTTATTTTTACCTGGTAAGTTAATTTATATACGCTTCTATTACACCCGTTCCCTGAGTTCGACCCTGCGTATTTTTCCACTGACAGTTTTCGGCAAGGTCTCTATAAACTCAAGTTTACGCGGATACTTGTACGGTGCGGTTACCTTCTTCACGTGTTCCTGTAATTCAATCTTAAGTTCATCGCTGGCTGAGAACCCCGGTGCCAACACGACAAAGGCCTTTACCACTTCACCGCGCGTCTCATCAGGACTGGAAACGACCGCCGACTCCGCCACAGCCTCATGTTCGATGAGGGCACTTTCCACCTCAAACGGGCCTATGCGGTAACCTGCTGACAGGATCACGTCATCGGCACGAGACACAAACCAGAAGTAGCCATCTTCATCGCGATAGGCACGATCCCCGGTCAGGTACCAGTCGCCCTTGAATGTTTCCGCCGTTTTCTCCGGGTTATCCTTGTATTCCCTGAAAAGGCCAAGGGGTCTCTCGGGTTTGACACGCACGGCAATATCACCTTCGACGTTCGCTTCGACCTCATCGCCATCATTATCCACAATCGACAATACGATCCCCGGTGCAGGCTTGCCCATTGACCCGGGGCGAGGTTCGATACAGGGGAAACTACCGCAAAGGATCACCGTCTCGGTTTGCCCGTACCCGTCCCGAATAGTCACGCCAGTCGCAGCACGCCAGGTTTCGATAATTTCCGGGTTTAACGGTTCACCGGCACCAACACAGTGGCGCAACTTGCTGTAAGAAAACTTGTTGAGATCCTGCAATACGAGCATGCGATAAATTGTCGGCGCACCGCACATGGTAGTGACTGGATAATCCTGCAATAACTGCAGGACCCGAAGCGGGTCAAATCCACTGGTATGGTGAACAAACAGGGTTGCACCACAAATCCACGGACCAAAATAACTGCTCCAGGCTGCTTTTGCCCAGCCTGTATCACTGATGTTCCAGTGAAGATCCTCTTCCCCAAGGTCGAGCCAGAACCTCCCTGTTGTCTGCTGGCTAAAACCATAGGAATGCGTATGGATGCACATCTTGGGAAAACCCGTGGTACCAGAGGTGAAGTAGCACATGCAGTCTTCATCGCCGTCGGTATCTACGGTTTCAAAGTCTTCGCTGGCAGCGGTCATGGCACCGTCGTAGGCGATCCAGTTTTCGCGTTCACCGTCGATCAATAACCTTGCCTTTAAACTGGGGCACTCTGAAATTACCTCGTCTACCTTATCGGCATTGGCACTATCGGTAACAACACAGGTGGCACTGGCAGCATTGATACGATATTGCAGGTCTTTACTTGAAAGCTGGGTCGTTCCGGGCGAGATAACCGCACCCATGCGCAGCACCGCCGTGAACACCTCCCACCACTGGATCTGTCGACCGAGAATGACAATAACCACATCGCCTCGCTGAACACCTGCATCACTTAAAATATTGCAGAGCTTTTTCGACGCAACAGAAAAATCAGTGAAGGTTCTTCTTAACTCGTTACCTTCATCATCAATCCACAACATGGCTTCAAGCCCGGGAGCTTTGCTGGCCCATGCGTCAATTACATCACGGGCAAAATTATATTTTTTCGGTGCCTTCCACTTGAACGCGGAATAGGTTTCCTCGTAGTTTTGCATATTGTTCACGGGGTCACCCTCAATCAGGCCGTCTGCTGTTCTTCAAGCCCAAGCTCCTCCATCATCTTTTCTCTCATGATGAACTTTTGCAATTTCCCTGTCACGGTCATGGGAAATTCGCTTACAAACCTGACATAGCGCGGCACCTTGTAGTGAGCAATATTGCCCTTGCAAAAATCCTTTATCTCATCTTCCGTGCATTGTTCACCCTCTTTCAGGCGGATCCATGCACATATCTCCTCTCCATATTTGTCGTCGGGTACCCCAAACACACCAACGTCCTGTATCTTTTCATTGCTGTAGAGATATTCCTCTATCTCTCTCGGGTAAACATTTTCACCACCACGGATCACCATGTCTTTTACACGGCCGACAATATTGCAGTAACCTTCATCATCCAGTACCGCCAGGTCACCGGTGTGCATCCATCCCTCGCTGTCGATCGCTTCCGCCGTACGTTCTTCATCGGCCCAGTAACCTTTCATAACGCTGTAGCCCCGGGTGCAAAACTCGCCTTTCTCGCCCCGCGCAACAGTGTTGCCCTGTTCATCAACAATTTTTACCTCTACATGTGGATGTACTCGGCCGACGGTTGATACGCGTCTCTCAATGGGATCATCGGTGCTACTTTGGAAACTGACCGGGCTGGTCTCGGTCATGCCATAGGCAATGGTCACCTCGGTCATATTCATATCACTGAATACTTTTTTCATGATCTCTATGGGACAGGAAGCACCGGCCATGCAACCCGTACGCAAGCTACTCATGTCAAAACTTTGGAAGTCGGGGTGGTCAAGTTCCGCGATAAACATTGTCGGCACACCGTAAAGCGCCGTACACTTTTCTTCCTGGATAGCAGCAAGCGTCGTGGCAGGATCAAACCCGTCATTGGGGAACACCATGCACGCGCCATGCACGATACAGTTGAGGCTTCCCATGACCATGCCAAAACAATGGTAAAGCGGCACCGGGATACAAAGTACATCTTCCTCGCTGAAACGCATGGCCCTGCCGGTGAAGTAACCATTATTAAGAATATTGCGGTGCGTCAGGGTAGCTCCCTTTGGAGAGCCGGTGGTACCGCTGGTGAACTGGATGTTAATCGCGTCGTTCGGGTCGAGTGTATTCGCTAACTGGTCTACTTGTTCCAGGAGTTCGTCGCTGGCCAAAGCCGAGACATCATGAAAATTAAAAAAGCCGGGCGACTTTTCTTCGCCAAGACGAATAACAGATTTAAGGTGGGGAAGTTTTTCGGATTCAAGCTGACCCGGTTCGGAAGATCCCAGCTCCGGTGCCAACTGGTACAGCATCTCAATGTAATCACTGCTTTTGAAGTTTGCCGCAGTGATAAGCCCCTTGCAGCTCACCTTGTTTAGCACGTACTCCAGTTCATGGGTCCGGTATGCCGGATTAATGTTGACCTGGATAATCCCGGCTTTCGCCGTTGCATACTGGGCAACAATCCATTCCGCGCAGTTTGGCGCCCAGACACCGACACGGTCACCGGCTTGAAAACCCATTGCCAGCAATCCAGCTGCGAAACGGTTAACCGCCTGCTCCAGCTCTTTGAATGACCAGCGTATCGATTGATGCCTGACAACCAGTGCCGTGCGATCCGGGTAGCTTTTAACTGCTTCCGTCAATGCCTGGCCAATGGTCTGTTCAAGTAGTGGCTGCCCGGTATCCCCACTTACATAACTTACTGCGTCGCTCATTGCCGTCCCCGCTTGTTCTATTCGAGAAATATATACTTGCAAGATTGCAAAGGTTTTTCTATAGTTTACGTTAACGTCAACTTTTAACAAGTACTAATGGAACAGGCCTACACCATCAAAACGCTCTCCAGGGACTTCGATATCACCCCCAGGGCGCTGCGATTCTACGAGGATAAGGGCATTCTCAGCCCTTCCCGCCGGGGTACAACCCGGCTATACAGTGACCGTGACCGGACCCGGCTCAAGCTGACCCTGCGCGGCAAGCGCCTCGGCCTTACGCTGGAAGAATGCAGGGAAATCATAGACATGTATGACCCCATGCAACCCGATGACTCGCGCCAACTACTCAAGCTTTGCCAGCGGATCCGTGAACACCGATTTACATTAGTGTCTAAAATCAAGGACATAGAGGAAACCCTGCGCGCCATGGACGACGTTGAAAAAGATTGCCTGGAAAAGCTTGCGCGCAACCTGGCCTGATATTTTATGGATTATCAATAACTTGACGTTTACGTTAACTTTTGAGGCATTGCTATGAGTAACACACTGTATCCTTCGCTGAATTTTGACCTCGGAGAAACGGCGGACATGATCCGCGAGTCCGTGCATGACTTTGCCAGCAGTGAAATTGCACCCCAGGCCCAGGAAATAGATGAACGCAATGAGTTCCCGCTCCCGCTCTGGGAAAAACTCGGTGAAATGGGCTTGCTGGGGATCACGGTGGAGGAAGAATACGGCGGCTCCGGCATGGGATACCTGGAGCACGTTATTGCCATGGAGGAAATCAGCCGGGCTTCGGCCTCAGTTGGCCTGTCATACGGTGCCCACTCCAATCTCTGTGTAAACCAGATCCGCCGCAATGGTAACGAACAGCAAAAACAGAAGTATCTTCCAAAACTTATCAGTGGAGAACACCCTGGCGCGCTTGCCATGAGTGAGCCTGGTTCCGGTTCAGATGTTGTCAGCATGCGTCTACGTGCAGACAAGAAAGGCGATCATTATCTACTCAATGGAAACAAGATGTGGATAACCAACGGCCCTGATGCAGAAACCCTGGTTGTCTACGCGAAAACGGATCTCGATGCCGGCCCCAGGGGCATAACGGCGTTCATCATAGAAAAGGGCTTCAAGGGGTTCTCTACAGCACAGAAACTGGACAAGCTGGGTATGCGCGGCTCAAATACCTGCGAACTGGTATTTGAAGATTGCGAAGTTCCGCTGGAAAACATCCTGGGTAATGAGAACGAAGGGGTGCGCGTGTTGATGAGCGGACTCGACTATGAACGTGCCGTTCTTGCCGGTGGACCACTGGGTATCATGCAGGCCTGCATGGACGTGGTCGTTCCTTATGTACACGAGCGCAAGCAGTTCGATACGCCCATCGGCGAGTTCCAGCTAATGCAGGGAAAGCTCGCTGACATGTATACCACCATGAACGCATGTAAGGCATATGTCTACGCCGTGGCGAAAGCCTGTGACCGCGGTGAAACAACACGCAAGGATGCAGCCGGAGTCATACTCTATGCTGCTGAGAAGGCCACGTGGATGGCACTGGAAGCGATCCAGGCGCTGGGAGGTAATGGCTACATTAATGAATATCCAACCGGCCGCTTCCTGCGTGACGCCAAGCTTTACGAAATTGGTGCCGGTACCAGTGAAATTCGTCGCATGTTAATAGGTCGCGAACTGTTCAATGAGTCCATGTAAAACATGCCTGTTTTAAAAACACAACTCAATCCCCGCTCGGAAGAGTTTCAAAATAATAGTGCGCACATGCGTACACTGGTCAGTGATCTTCGAACGAGGGTTGCAGAGATCGCCCTTGGAGGCGGCGAGAAGGCCCGCGAAAAACATCTCTCGCGGGGCAAGTTGTTACCGCGGGATCGCGTCAACAAGCTACTTGACCCGGGCACACCGTTTCTCGAATTTTCCCAACTCGCCGCCACGGGTATTTACAATGACGAGATGCCCGGCGCCGGAATGATAAGCGGCATTGGTCGTGTGAGTGGTCACGAGTGCGTAATCGTGGCGAATGATGCCACGGTTAAAGGAGGCACCTATACACCCCTGACGGTGAAAAAACACCTGCGCGCCCAGGAGATAGCACAAAGCAATAACCTGCCCTGCATCTACCTGGTGGACTCCGGCGGTGCCTTTCTTCCAGAGCAGGACAACGTGTTTCCTGATCGCGACCATTTTGGCCGGATCTTTTTTAACCAGGCCAACATGTCAGCAATGGGCATTCCGCAAATCGCCATCGTGATGGGTTCATGTACCGCTGGCGGCGCCTATGTTCCAGCCATGTCCGATGAAAGTATTATCGTTAAAAACCAGGGCACCATTTTTCTCGGCGGCCCTCCCCTGGTTAAAGCCGCAACTGGTGAGGTTGTTTCAGCCGAGGAACTCGGGGGTGCTGACGTCCACGCTCGTACATCGGGTGTAAGCGACCATTATGCCCTGAATGACAGCCACGCCCTTGGCATGGCAAGGCAAATCGCATCAAACTTCAACCGGGTGAAGCAGCTGCCGCTGCAGACCCGTTCACCCCAGGAACCACTGTACGATCCTGCTGAAATCTATGGTGTTGTTCCCGGTGATTTGCGTACTCCTTTTGATGTGCGTGAAGTGATCGCACGAATAGTCGATGGTAGTGAGTTTGACGAGTTTAAACAGCTTTTCGGAACCACGCTCGTGTGTGGCTTTGCACATATATTTGGCTACCCGGTAGGTATCATCGCCAACAACGGCATACTCTTTTCTGAATCAGCGCAAAAAGGTGCGCATTTTATAGAGCTGTGCAGCCAGAGAAAAATCCCGCTGGTTTTCCTGCAAAACATCACCGGTTTCATGGTGGGGAAAAAATACGAAGCAGGTGGCATTGCGAGGGATGGCGCAAAGCTGGTCACCGCGGTAGCCACTACCAGTGTGCCGAAATTCACTGTCATCATCGGCGGTAGTTTCGGCGCCGGCAATTACGGCATGTGTGGCAGGGCCTACAGTCCGCGCTTTCTGTGGATGTGGCCCAATGCTCGAATCTCGGTGATGGGCGGTGAACAGGCTGCCAATGTGCTGGCACAGGTGAAGAAAGATAACCTTGAAAAATCGGGCACTGACTGGCCCGCCGCCGAGGAAGAAGCCTTTAAAAAACCCATACGCGATCAATATGAATCACAGGGACACCCCTATTATGCAAGCGCGCGGCTCTGGGATGATGGCGTAATCGATCCGGCTGATACTCGCATGGTGCTGGGTCTTGGTATTTCTGCCAGCCTAAATGCACCCATCGAATCAACGCGCTTTGGCGTATTTAGAATGTGAGCATATGACATGACTGAGTCCAGTGTGCAGGTAAGTATTGACGAACGTGGAGTTGCCACCGTCCTGTTGAACAGGCCGGAGCGGCACAATGCCTTTGATGAAAACATGATTGCTGAACTCACCGCGTCATTTGATTCCCTGGCAGCCAACGAAAAGGTCAAGCTGATGGTATTGCGCTCCAATGGCAGGAATTTCTCTGCCGGTGCTGACCTTGACTGGATGAAACGCATGGCCAATTACAGCCACGAAGAGAACCTTCGCGATGCAAACCTGCTTGCACAAATGCTGCATAAATTAAATTACCTTCCCTTCCCCACCATTGCCCGTGTGCAGGGTGCGGCGATGGGAGGTGGTGCAGGCCTCGTGTGTTGCTGTGATATTGCTATTGCCAGCGACAGTGCAAGTTTTGCCTTCAGTGAAGCAAAACTGGGGTTAATACCAGCCACCATTAGCCCTTATGTTATCCAGTCAATTGGTGCACAGGCGGCACGCCGATATTTTCTAACGGCAGAGCGTTTTGACGCTAACACGGCACTGCGCCTCGGGATGGTTTCTGAATGCATGGATGAGAATGAGATTGACGAGGAAATTAATAAACTTGCACAGGCGATTCTTGCTAACAGCACCGATGCCGTAAAGGCTGCCAAGCAACTGGTTTTCGACATAGAAAACCAGGAGGTCAATCCAGCATTAATAGAAATGACCAGCGAACGCATTGCGGAGATTCGTGCCAGCGAGGAAGGCAAGGAAGGCCTGGCAGCATTCCTTGAAAAAAGAAAGCCCGCTTGGCTGCAAGGCTAACTGTACCGTAATAAGCATGTTTAAAAAGATTCTAATCGCAAACCGGGGTGAAATTGCCTGTCGCATCATTCGCTCCGCCAACAAGCTCGGTATAAAAACTGTCGCTGTTTATTCCGAGGCAGATGCCGTGGCACGTCATGTCAGCATGGCTGATGAAGCGATTGCCATCGGCGCGGCACCGGCCAGCCAGAGTTACCTGGTGATAGAGAATATTATCCAGGCCGCCCTGGATACCGGCGCCGAGGCGATACATCCGGGCTATGGATTCCTTTCTGAAAATGCAGGTTTTGCCTCGGCCTGCGCCGACAACGGGATTGTTTTCATCGGCCCGCCGGTTGCGGCCATCGAGGCGATGGGTTCGAAATCCAGGGCCAAGCAAATCATGGAAAACGCGGGAGTACCCCTGGTACCCGGTTATCACGGCGACGAGCAATCCAGTGATTATTTGAAAAGCGAGGCAGAGAAAATTGGCTACCCGGTACTAATAAAGGCGTCCGCAGGTGGCGGTGGCAAGGGCATGCGCATCGTTGAATCGAGCGAGTCCTTTGAAGAGGGGCTGGATGCTGCCCGGCGCGAGGCGATGGCCTCATTTGCTGATGATCACGTGTTAATTGAAAAATACCTGGTCAAGCCGCGCCATATTGAGATCCAGGTTTTCTGCGACAAGGCTGGCAATGCAGTTTACCTTTTTGAGAGAGATTGCTCGATCCAGAGGCGTCACCAGAAGGTCCTTGAAGAAGCACCCGCACCGGGAATGCTGGAATCACGCAGGGAGGAAATGGGCAAAGCAGCGATCGCGGCGGCCCTGGCGATTGATTACGAGGGTGCCGGAACAGTGGAATTTATCGTCGATGCTGATGGCACCTTTTATTTCATGGAAATGAACACGCGCCTGCAGGTCGAGCACCCGGTTACAGAATTAATCACCGGCGAGGACCTTGTTGAGTGGCAGTTCCGTATCGCCTTTGGTGAAAAGCTGGCGAAGCAACAGGAAGAACTGGAAATTAACGGCCACGCACTCGAAGCAAGGATCTACGCGGAGGATCCGGACAGGGATTTTCTCCCGGCCACCGGGCTGCTGGCACACCTTCGATTTCCAAAAGATAGCCAGCATGTTCGAATTGATACCGGCGTACGACAGGGTGACACAGTGAGCATGCATTACGACCCCATGATCGCGAAATTAATTGTCTGGGATCATACTCGTGAAGGCTGTCTCAGGCGCATGGCAAACGCGCTCTCGGAAACACAGGTAGTCGGCGTCACGAGCAATATCGATTTTCTCTATTCCCTGGTGACTCACCACGCATTCCAGGATGCACAGCTTGACACGGGTTTTATTGAAAGGCACCACGAACACCTGTTTCCTGGAAATGTACAGGTGAGCGAAAACATTCTTTGCCTTGCGGCACTTTATATCCTGCTTGAAAGAAGCAGGCAGGCTGCTATCACCGCAGCCACAACGGCTGATGCAAGCTCACCCTGGCACTTCACCCATGGCTGGCGCGTCAACCTCGACAACGCTGAAGAAATACAGCTCGAGGACAGGAGCAGCCAGCACACAGTTCTCGTCCATCATCGTGGAACAGGCTACGAGCTGCAAATCACTGATCGAAGAATCATGCTCGATGGCAGTCTTGATGATAGCGGCGAGATGACAGCCACCATTGACGGCACCCGGACTCACGTAACGGTGGTTACAAGGGAGAATGAAATAACAATTTTGCATAGCGGCAACAGCTACCTGCTGAATGTCGTCAACAGCAGCGATGCGGGTACGGAAGATGATACATCGGCCGGAAGCCTGTCTTCTCCCATGCCAGGCAAGGTTGTGCAGGTACTGGTTAACGAAGGTGACAGGGTGGCAAAAGGTACGGCCCTGCTGATACTTGAAGCCATGAAAATGGAACACACAATCACCGCACCAATCGATGGTGTAATCAGCGAACTTCACTACCACGAAGGTGACATGATCGACGAGGGCGTAGAGCTACTCGTGCTTGATAGCGAGGGTGAGCGCGAATGACTATTCCGGGGCAGGTAAAAATAGTAGAAGTTGGGCCCCGTGATGGCCTTCAAAATGAGAAAGAAAGCATTGCTGCTAACATCAAGATCGAACTTATCAACCGGCTGTCCGAAACAGGATTGACCGCTATCGAGGCGGGCAGCTTCGTTTCGCCAAAGTGGGTGCCGCAGATGGCTGACACCGACAAGGTGCTGGCAGGTATTTCGAAGCAGGAGAATGTGTCTTATCCGGTCCTGGTTCCCAACATGAAGGGGATGGAAAATGCCATCGCCTGTGGAATAGATGAAATTGCGATCTTCGGTGCAGCGTCTGAATCTTTTTCTCAAAAA
>CAZXDV010000033.1:0-17848 GCA_964639535.1 uncultured Enterobacteriaceae bacterium
GCGTCGCCTGAGAAAGGCACGAATAGAAAAAGAAGGGGTTTCCAGGTTTCAGCTAGACAGTGGCACAGATTCAGGACATCTAGTCATTAATGCACATAATATCAGCTACAGTTATGCTGAAGACCCGATCATCTCGAAGTTCAGCACGCGCATCCTGAAGGGAGATCGTGTTGGGATTATCGGCGCAAATGGTTGCGGAAAAAGCACGCTTATTAAACTATTGCTGGGCCAGTTGAAACCCGATTCCGGCAAGGTTCAAAGCGGTAGCAACGTCAAGGTCGCCTATTTCGATCAGCAAAGAGAACAGCTCGATGAAGAAAAATCCATACGCGAGAATATCTCTGACTCGTCGGATTATGTTGAAATAAACGGGCGCTCTCAACATGTCGTCAGCTACATGAAAGATTTTTTATTTTCTCCGGAAAGAATCAATTCCCCGGTGAAAAGCCTTTCAGGTGGCGAACGAAACCGGCTCCTGCTGGCGCGGATTTTTACACACCCCGCCAATTTCCTTGTGCTGGATGAACCAACCAATGACCTGGATATAGAAACACTGGAATTACTGGAAGAATTACTGGCGGATTATCCAGGCACACTCTTGCTTGTCAGTCATGATCGGTACTTCCTGGACCGGGTAGTAACCAGCACGATCGTTTTTGAAGGCGACAAGGGCCTGAATGAATATGTGGGAGGATACGAGGACTGGCAAAGACAACGGCAGCCCGAGGTAAAAAAGGAAAAACCAAATCCAGCAAAGGACGCAAAACCCCGACCCAGGAAATCGGCGAAACTGGGCTATCGGGAACAGCAGGAACTTTTAAAACTTCCGGCCGAAATAGAAAAACTTGAAGATCAAATCAGCAGCATGGAAGACGAAATGAACCAGGCCGAGTTTTATCGCCAGGAAGAGCATCTCATTTCAAGTGCTCATAACAAGCTGCAATCACTACGACAACAGCTCAATGAAGCATATCAGCGCTGGGAGGAACTGGAATCAGCAATCCCAAAACACCCGGCGTGACTGGTAATCCGTGCTGATTCCTCTACTATAGCGCAGCTTTAAATTATGCAGATGTGATCGTGGAAAATATTGCAAGTGGTCAACGTTGGGTTAACGACGCCGAATTACAACTTGGCCTCGGCACTGTTCTCGAAGTAGATGGACGTACCGTCACCCTGTCATTCCAGGCCAGTGGTGAAACCCGCAGCTATGCGCTGCAATCTGCTCCGCTGACCAGGATTATTTTTTCAACAGGAGATCTTGTTAAAACCCGGGACGGCCTTGAGATTACCGTAACACGGGTTGATGTGTCCGCAGATCTCATTTCCTATATTGGTAATGACAAGGATGGCAGGGAACACGAACTTAGCGAGGTTTCACTTGACGATCACCTGCAGTTAAATCGTCCTGTTGAAAGACTGCAAAGTGGACAAATCGACAAGGATCGGTGGTTCGCTTTGCGTTATCGAAGCCTTGTGGAAGTCAACCGTCTCAATCATTCTCCCCTGCATGGCTTGCTCGGTTGCAGGGTCAGCCTGATACCTCACCAGTTATACATAGCGCATGAAGTGGCAAACCGCTATGCACCGAGAGTCCTCTTGGCAGACGAAGTCGGTCTTGGAAAAACAATCGAAGCAGGCCTGATACTCCATCAGCAGGTCATTACAGAACGGGCAAGACGTATCATTGTCGTAGTACCGGAGAACCTGGTTCACCAGTGGCTGGTAGAAATGCTTCGCAGGTTCAACATGCACTTCAGTATTTTTGATGAAGACAGGTACCAGTCAATTCTCGAGGGTGACTCGCACCGAAACCCCTTTGATAATGACCAATTGGTTCTTTGTAGTATCGAATTCCTGGCTGAAAACAGCGAAGCCCTGCAACACGCCAGTCTTGCCGAGTGGGATTTGCTTGTCGTGGATGAGGCTCATCACCTTAACTGGAGCCCGGATGGAGCCAGTAGCAGCTACAAGGCAGTGGAACTCCTGTCGAGTAATTGTCCGGGCGTTCTGCTTCTCACCGCAACACCGGAACAGCTGGGAAAGTCCGGTCACTTTGCCCGCCTGCGATTACTGGACGAGGAACGTTTCCCGGACTATGCCAGGTTCATCGAGGAGGAAAATTACTACCAGCCTGTGGCCGAAGCTATCGAAACACTTTTCTCCTGTGAAGTACCTGGTATCACGGTACGTAAGCAACTGCTGGATAGCGTCAACGAAGAATCTTTCCAGGGCCTTGACGAGTTCATCGAGAGTAGCCTCGGCGAACTTGGCGAGACTATCGAGCTGAAAACCCGCTTGATAGAACACTTCATCGATCACCATGGCACAGGTCGTGTATTGTTTAGAAACACCAGGGCCTCGGTGGACGGCTTCCCACAAAGGAAGCTGTCCGCGACGGCACTCCCGTTACCAGCACTGTACGAGGAGTTGGAACCCGCAAAAGATGAAGTTCAGCATCTGCTCACACCTGAAATCCTGCTGGCCAAACAGGATGGAGTGAAATGGACAAAAGCAGACCCCAGGGTGCTTTGGCTTGAACAAAAGCTGGAGGAAATCAGGCCAGAGCGGTGCCTGGTGATTTGCGCAAGCCGGGAAACAGCACTGGATCTTGCCCAACACTTTCGAGTTTCGTCCGGGTTACACCTTGCGGTGTTTCATGAAGACATGAGTATTCTTGAAAGGGATCGCGCCGCAGCCTACTTTGCCGATGATGATGAGGTCTGCCAGGCACTGATTTGCTCTGAAATAGGCAGTGAAGGTCGTAATTTTCAGTTCGCACATCACCTGGTACTTTTTGACCTGCCACTGAATCCGGACTTGCTTGAACAAAGAATTGGTCGGCTTGACAGGATTGGGCAGAAAGAGACCGTGCAAATTCACCTGGCCTACTTTGAAAATTCGGCTCAACACCTGCACTATCAATGGCTACACGATGGCCTCGGTGCATTTGAAAAACCAGGCCCGGCTGCATCCATGATCTTCCAGGAAATGCAGGCGAGACTGCTACAGGCATTTGAGAATCCACTTGATGAAAAATCCGCGCAGATGATCGAGGATACGCAAACAAGGCTTGGTGAGCTCGAAGAAAAAATGGAGAAGGGCCGGGATCGCCTGCTGGAATACAATTCCTGCAGGCCGTCTGTCGCCGCGGAACTGTGCGAGTCAGCAAGAAAGGAAGACTCTGTATCCTCGATCAAGGATTACATGGAGCTCAGCTTTGATTGCTTTGGCGTGGACAGCGTCGAGCACAGCCGCGGTCGCTATATTCTTCACCCTGCTGAGAACATGCTGATGAATTTTCCCCAGCTGCAGGAAGAGGGTATGACGGTCTGCTATGACAGGGAAACAGCCCTGAGCCATGAAGACGTGCACTTCCTTAGCTGGGAGCACCCCATGGTGATTGGTGCCATGGACATGGTCCTTAGCAGTGAGCTCGGCAACACTGCCATGATAAGCATATCCCATGAAAAGCTTGAACCGGGAAAACTCTTTATTGAGTGTATTTATATTCTCGATGCGATATCCATGCGGGATTTGAAAATCAATCGTTACCTGCCTCCGAGCTGTATTCGAGTTGTGCTTGACGAGGCTGGTAAAGACTGGTCTGAGGTGTTGAAGCATGAGACCTTGAACCATTTATCTGAAGAAATCGATCGAGATACCGCGATACAGGTGGCAAAGTTAAAAACACCCGAATTGAAAGAACTACTCGATAAATCGGAAAAACGGGCAAAAATTATTGGGCCCGAGTTCCTTGAAAAGGCCCACGCAAAAGCGTCGAGCCTCTTGAATACCGAAATAACAAGGTTAACGAAGCTGGCGAAAGTGAATCCCAACGTACGGCAGGATGAAATAGAATACCTGCAGGACCAGTTACACAGGCTTGAATTAGCCATTGATGCGAGCGACGTCCGCCTGGACGCATTGCGTATTATCATCACTACCTGAGCTGATGCGGGCCTGGTTTGCCGTTGAAAACGATGAAAGTTGATTTGCACACACACAGCACGATATCAGACGGGAGGCTTACTCCAGCTGAACTTCTGCGCGAAGCCGAATCAAGGGGAATCGAGCTTTTTTCCATCACCGATCACGATTCCGTGGATGCTTATTCAAAGATTGGTCAGCTCGAACACGCGGGCGTCAGGCTAATACACGGGATCGAGTTTTCAACGGCCTGGCAGGGTATTGGCATACACATAGTCGGACTGAATGTGGACATTGACTGCCAGGTACTTGGTAATGGAATCGCTCTTCAGCGCAAGGCTCGTATGGAGAGAGCTCAACGTATTTCAGGCAAACTCGACAAACTGGGTATGGAAAACACCTGGAAGCGCGTACAGGAGATCGCCGGGCAGAGTGTTATTGGCAGACCTCATTTCGCACAGTACCTCGTGGAAAGTGGCAAAGTAAAAAATGAAAATGAAGCATTTAAGCGATATCTTGGCCCGGGCAAAACCGGTGATATCAAGTGCCTGTGGATGTCAATGGAACAAACTATTCACTGTATTACTGACTCGGGTGGTATAGCGGTGCTGGCACACCCCTCCAGCTATCGCCTCACGAACACCAGGCTGGCACGCCTGCTGGATGATTTTGCCAGCTGCGGTGGCGTTGCCATGGAGGTTATTTCAGGTCAACAAACCCGGGAGGTGACAGAAAAACTCGCCCGGCTCTGCCAGCTTAAAGATCTTTATGCGTCCAGCGGCTCTGATTTTCATCGCCCGGGACAGGCCTGGTCAGAGCTTGGTGGGCAGGCTTCGCTGCCTGTCGCCTGCAAGCCGGTCTGGGAGTTGTGGCCTTGATTTGTCATCAATATGATATGGCTGCTAAGGTAATTGCCCTGGTACTGGTGGCACGAGATCAATGATTTTACAAAAAGAAGGTGTAGGCTGACTGCCGGTGGACACCTTGAATGAAAACAATCATATTTTCAGCGAAAAGCACCGGGATACTCGCTACTTTCTAAATACAGGAACCTTGAGCCTGTTGTTCCAGGAGAACAAAGCATGAAATTTAAACAGCTTTTGCCCGTTTGCCTTTTCCTTTTTATCACCTGCCCCGCCACTGCAGCGATGGATAAGCCGCTTAACGTACTGTTTGTTTTAACCGATAACCAGGCGTCCACACTCCTCGGCACCTATGGAAATACTGATATCAGGACACCCCATGTTGACCAGCTGGCACGGGAAGGAATCCAGTTCAACCAGTCATTCGCGGTAAACGGCATGTGTTCTCCGACACGAGCAACCCTGATGACGGGCCTGATGCCCTCGCAACATGGAATTCACAGCTGGCTCGATGATGCTCTCCTGGACAAGTGGCCGAAAACCTGGTCTGCCGTTGCAGAGTTTCGTACCCTGCCAATTACCCTCCTCAATCGCGGCTACCAGACTGCCATGATTGGCAAATGGCACCTTGGTCAGCCCTGGCAGGCATCGATCGGCTACCAGCACTGGATCACTTTCACTGATGGTCATACCGTTGATTTCTGGAACAACACGGTGATTGACAACGACCGCACCTACAAGGTCGAGGGAAAACACATCGTTGATTTTTTCACGGACAAGGCCGTTGAATACCTTGAAAATTACGATGGTAAGAAACCGTTTTACCTCCAGCTAAATTATGACGGCCCTTACACAAACCCACCAACCAACATGGGCCCGGCACGTAATCGCTACTATAGCGACTATGTCGGTAAGGACTTTCCTACTTTCCCCCGGGTCGCATACAACGAAAACCTTGTTCAGCAGCTCATGGACCCGGAAAACACCAGCCCCTTTTTCCTTGAAAAATTGCGCCAGGGCCTGGCAATGCACAATGATCCTGCAACCATGGCAAATGTCGCCTCGCAAAACACCCTGGTGGATGATGGTCTTGGCCGGGTACTGGCAAAACTGGAAGAAAAAGGGCTGGCGGAAAACACGCTGGTGATTTATTCAAGCGACCAGGGAAACTTCTATGGGCAGCACGGGCTTTGGCAACACACCATTGTCACCAAGCCCGCAAGCATGTACGAGACTGCAATGAATGTTCCCTTGATACTGAGGCATCCGGGTCGCATTCCCGCCGGTAGCAAAAGTGAGGCACTCATCGGGCAGTACGATGTACCGGTTACGATCCTTGATTACCTTGGTATTGATGACGTTGAGTTTGAGAACAGTCCCGGTCAGAGCTTTGTGTCACTGCTGGGTGGAAAGGAAACCGACTGGAGTGATGCTGTTTTCTTTGAACAGGAGGAGACGCGGGTTATTAGAACACGTCGTTATTCATACTGGAAAAGACTGGGAAACACAGGAAAGCATGTATTGTTTGATATGCAAAAAGATCCCGGGCAGGAAACAAACGTGTTTGACTATCCCGAATACCGGGATATTGTTAAAAGCCTGGATGAAAAACTGGAAGCATTTTTTTCCACATACGCGGACAGCGAGTATGATCTCTGGAGTGGCGGCGTTGCCAAGGGCTCCGTGGATAGGCCCGAGGTATTTCGAGCGCTTTATGGTGATGACTGGCGCCCCCAGGCTGAAATTAAACCGGCATTCAGGGAGTGACTTTTAAGCGCTGGGTCTAAAAATTATCAGGTCATCCTCAAGAAAGAAGACCCCGGCGTTTTCCTTTTTTCGCACCTCAAAACTGTAATCCAGCACCTGGATTGTCACACCCGGGAATACCTGCTGTTGTACAACGACCCTGGCCTTCCGGGTTTCCCTGAGTTGCTTTAACAGCTGCTGGTTTTCCTGTTTTACCTGGTCAAATTCCTTCTTTATTAGTCGACAGGTATTGGCGATGACATCAAGCTGGGCGTCAGCCCCGTTTGATAACTTGCGCTTTTGCCTGTGCATCAGCAATAACTCGTCGAGTAGTTTTTTCCTTTTCTTTAATTCCTCCGTGGTTTCCCTGTAGCGTCGCTCAATCTCAGGCATGGCCCCGACCCGTATCACGGTCTTGCTGCAGCCCTCGGAGCCCAGGTTGCTCGCCACGATACCCTTAACAACATGGGTGTAACCGCCAATTAATGTACTTTTAGGGGAGGAGGTGGAACCAACCGTCAGGGTTCCCAGGCAAAAACTATGGCAATTCACCAGGCTATTTTCCACGGCTATATTACCCAGGGCCTTGATACGTGCGTTTTCCACGAAACCTGCCCTGATATCTGCACGGCAAAGCACGCTGCTTTGGGAGCCGCGGATCCCGGATTTAACGACCACGTCTCCATTGGCACGCACGGCCGATTGTTCTACGTTGTCCTGCACAACGACATCACCATCGCTTTGGAGTGAAAAGCCCGGCTCAACATACCCTTTTACAATAACAGGCTTGCTTGAATGTACGTTGCCCGTGCGATGACACACATCGCCATCAATCAGCAAGGTGTCGGATACGCTAATTGCATTTTCGCTAATAAGTAATACACCATCCCTGTTTGCCCTGACCTGTCCGTCATCTTCTTTAACCAGGCCGTCAAGAGACATGCCGATGCCCAGCGCAGGTTCAGCTTCCAGGACTCGACCGGTTACTGTATAACCGTTCTCCTCCTTCCTTGGCGGAGTAATGGTGCCAACGATGTCTCCTTTCCTGACATTCCAGGGATAGGATTTTTCATGAAAATCAATTTCTCCATTTTCCTTCAGTTTCCCTATCGCGAGACTCTCCTCCATGATGAGCCTGGCATTGACACCGTCTCTCGGCTCCTTTCCCTTCGCTACCAGCACCTTCTTTACAATTTCCGCTGGACCCTCCGCACTCGCAAGGGCTGTTCTTATTTCACCAGTAAGAATACCTTCCGTAACATTGAGTGACTCAAGCATTGCAAGGACATCCTGCTCGCTCACGACGTGCCCGGCGGGCTCAATAATCCCCACCGGCATGTCCATGTACGCACTCATGTGGTCAGTAGAGACCCTGACTCGTCCATCGACGCTGATAACATCCTTTTGTAGATCCAGTACGCCACAAATATTGCTGATAAAAAGAAACTCGCCACTTTCCTGTTCCTCCATGCGCACTCCGTTCCCGGCGCTCAGGCGTGGTTCATAAACCGGGCGCGCCTGTTTCTTTTTACCGAAAATATTTTTCCCTGCCACACCGCGTTTACCGGGCCTGAGCAGGGCCAGCTGTGTATCCGGGGCAACAATAAGCTCTCCCTTTGACTCGTCGACCAACCATGTGATCTCACCATCCTCACCTTCCCTGACATCGCTGAGGGCAACCGGCACTGAATTCTCACATTCCTGGCCTGCCCCGGCCCGGGCAATCAGCTCTTCAATCCTTGCCAGTTCGACACCATGGCAAACGCGGTTCTCTTTTAATTTTTTGAGAATATCCGCAGCAGTTACTGGCTTGCCATCACCTCGGTGGGGAACAATTTTCCTGACCAGCGCACGCGAGCCATCAGGCTGAACCTGGAGCTGAAACCAGGCATTCGCCGATAAGGACTTTTCATCGACAAGCTCGTCGATTTTTGCTTCGCTGACCGCCATTGCATCTATTCCCGGTAATTAATATCCCGCTGTACACCGGGGCATGCCAACCCATCAAGGTCCGGCACCCGGCGTTATTTTCTGGCTTTATCTTCAGGATCTATCGGTAAAAAGGGCCAATACTTGAATCGGTGAACCGCTGTTTCGCACCAGCCAATTTATTTTCGGCCCGGTCGCTTGAGCCTGTATATGAAGGTTTCGTGACAACGTCTATTAATTGCTCATTTTTGAGTTGACATTGGTCAAAGCGGATGTATATTTCGCCGATATTGGAATGTAGTTGTTTAGCTTGTTCTGTACGTTTGTTTAAGCCGTCTATATCAACTTTTAAGTGGAGTTAATATGGGAACGAATAGAGAACACGATGACGTGAACGATTATGACCTCGACTCTGTAGATGAGGACTCTGATATCGATCCATTTCTCGATGCGATGGAATTGCAGGATAGTAAAAGGGCTAAAGTGAAGTCCCCCAGGAGAGCGATAGAAGCCCTTCAGGAGAAAAAGCGCCTGAAGGAATTGCTGGAAGACTATCCAGAGTACGATTAAACGCGTACTACCCTGCAGGGCCAGCCACGCTTACCGGCGTGACGGCCTGTTATTCCCCCTGCCCCGTGTCGACGTGACACTGCACATACCGGGTTCCCGGTCTTTTCCACTCAAATTTCTCAAGGTTTCCTTAATAGCAAACGATATAAAAGGTTAGGGCCAGCTGGATCAATCCTGTTAATGGCTTTTACCGGGTTATACGAGGAGCCTATGAGCGAGCAAACTTCTGAAAACTGTCCTGCATTCATGTCCTTGCTGGAAAACCTGTTCCGCCATGGGCTGAGCGAACTACCTGTATTGTTCACTCGTGCCAATGGTACCTACATTGGCTTCATGGTCTACGAAAAGGGACAACTGGCATTCAGGGACAGCGGTTTATTCAGCTGCGACGATCCCGACTTGCTGCAGTGGGAAAAACACGTCATCGGCATGGTTTGCTACCAGGAAATGCTGAAGTGGAAAAGCCTGAGCTACTATGGCGTCGATTTCTGCTCACTGGAGGGGGATATTGACCCTGCACTGATGCAGTCCCTGGGTTGCATTCAAAACGAGTACGGAGACTACGGCAATGATTTCGTCGGCAGTATTTACCGCGCCTACCGGCTGCTGCTTGACAACGAATTCCTCCCTGTCGTCATCCTGCAGCAATCCCTGTCAAAAAATAACCACCCGGGTTTATTGATTGCTGACCTGCGTTTTGCCGAATTACCTGCGGATGTTTTGCGTGGTGTCCATGACTTGATCCAGAGAACACTGGACATACGAATAACGATTGGCTTTGACGAGCTGGCCGCCTGAGCAAGGCAGGAAATACTTCGAAGCTTACAGGGCAGCCTTTGACTGCGTTAGCCGCAACATTTCCTGGAGTAATGCCCTTGATTCAGTGTTATCAATGAGCATCTTGTCCAGGTCCGCTGATTGTTCACCAGTTAGACACAAGCCAGCCAGTAATGCGTCGATACCAGCGGGGCAGGTTTCCATAGACTGCTGTGAATCGCCCGCTTGATATGAAGGAAGATGATTCGGCCGAGGTGTATTCAATTTGTTTGCCTGTAGTGATTCTTTCATTTGTGTAACCCGAACTTGAGACGCATAGCACTACCACGAGGAGGACACATGCCGGAACAGAAAGAAAACCCCGCGAAGCTGTCATGAACTACCCTCTTGGTTGGACTCACCAGCCTTAAAAGCAGGATGTGTGCCAATTTTCAATTACTGAATTTTCAAGCACTTGGATAAGCAAGGGTCGAGGACAGGACGACAGGCGTCGCCCCTCGGTGACAGCTCCCGGTGCTGCATCAATACTGCCGAACCAGTCCGACAACAACTCCCTGTATATGGACCCTTTCCGTTGGATAAATCAGTGACAACATTTTCCTGTTGGCGGGAATCAGTTCAATCCTGTCCCCATGTTTACGCAGGCGCTTCAGGGTCATTTCCCCGCCGTCAATCAGGGCCACGACAATGTCATCATCATTAGCGATGCCGGTCTTTTGCACGATAACGTAGTCACCCTTGATAATTCCCGCTTCGCGCATGCCATCGTCCGCTACCCGGTAGGTGACCCGGTCAGGTCCCAGCAGGTCGGCGGAAAAGTTAACTTCTTTTTCCCCTTCAGACGGAATCAGCGCGCTGCCGGTCTTAATCCCACCCTGCAGTGGCAGGATCGTCAACTTGCGGTGATTTTTCCTGGAAAGGCGAATGCCGCGCCAGGCCCGCCCTTTCCTCTCCAGCTCGCCCTTGTCGATAAGTGATTGCACATAACGATGCACCGTGCCTCTCGAGGAGATGCCCAGCGCTTCAGCAATTTCTTTCATGGTGGGCGCCTGGTTTTCACGGGCTATGCGATCCGCTACCAGGTCAAGAACCCGCTTTTCCAGCTTGGTTAACACTATTTTGATCTCTAATTGATCTCTTTTATAGATTAGAGAACAAATAGAGATCATTCAAGTCCTTGTTTGCGGCTTCCTGCTGCTGAAGTAAAGGTCGCGGGAATGACTGCATTGCTTGAAACACGCACAGGTGCAGGTTATTGTCACCCCGATTAAAATCCGGGTAATGGTTTGGGTTTACCTGCCAAACAAACTTCCCGGCAAATACGTAATTACAACGCAGGACAGGACATGACAATCAAGAAAGTAGTCAAGAGTGACGCTGAATGGCGCGAGGAACTTAGCCCCGAGCAGTATGAAATAGCCCGCAACAAGGGTACAGAGAGAGCTTTTACCGGCGAATACAACGACTGCAAGGACGAAGGAGTATACCGCTGTTCAAGCTGTGGACAGGAATTATTCAGCTCGGATACCAAGTATGACTCGGGCTCGGGCTGGCCCAGCTTCTATGCCCCAAAAAGTGATGAAGTGGTGGCAACCGAAGATGACCGGAATTACGGCATGGTGCGAACCGAGGTCCTGTGTGCCGCCTGCGATGCCCATCTCGGTCATGTGTTCAACGACGGGCCCAATCCCACCGGGCTACGCTATTGCATAAACTCCGTCTCTCTCAAGCTGGACAAGAAAGAATAATCATTGGATTGTTATCGCGGGGGAGGTTTACTGGCGGGTTTCGGGCTGGCGCGATTCAAACCAGTTCAACTTTGACTGCAAGCTGACCACGCTCCCGATTATCATCATCGAGGGTGGCGTAATATCCTCGGTGGCAACAAGCTTCGGCAGCTTTGCAAGTTCACTTACCCAGGTGCGCTGAGTGGGGCGGGTGCCCTGTCGAATGATCGCTGCCGGGGTATCCGGCGCCATGCCGTGCTTGATTAACTCGGCACATAGAACATCGACTCCCTTGATGCCCATGTACACCGCGATAGTCTGTCCCGCCTTAACAAGGCCTTCCCAGTTAAGATCCAGCTTGCCTTCTTTCATGTGCCCGGTGATGAAAGTGCAGGATTGTGCATGATCCCGGTGGGTTAGCGGAATGCCTGCGTAGGATGCGCAGCCACTGGCAGCAGTAATTCCCGGCACCACCTGGAAGCTGATCCCCTGTTCCATCAGGGTTTCGATCTCTTCCCCACCCCGTCCAAAAATAAACGGATCTCCTCCTTTGAGGCGCATGACTCTCTTTCCTTCCCTGGCATATTTTACCAGCAGGTTGTTTATCTCAGACTGGTCAAGTGCGTGCTGATCTTCGCGCTTGCCTACATATATCCGATCCGCGTCCTTACGACATAAGTCGACGATCTCCTCCGATACCAGGCGGTCGTAAAGTACCACTTCCACCTGCTGCATGAGGCGCAGGGCACGAAAAGTCAGCAGGTCAGGGTCACCGGGCCCACCTCCTACGAGGTATACCTCGCCTTCATATAAGTGCGGCCCCGCAGGTTCATCGAGAGAGGATTCCAGGGACCTTAGCGCTGCTTTTTCCTGGCCGGAAAAAAGTAATTCGGCTACGGGCCCCTGCAGCACCTGCTCCCAGAAACGCCGGCGCTGCTGAAAGTCAGGGAAGCGCTCTTTCACCCTGCCGCGAAAACCTTTCATCAACTCCGCCAGCCTGCCATAGGCAGAGGGAATAAGGGTTTCCAGGCGCGCGCGTAGCAGGCGCGCCAGTACCGGAGATGCGCCACCACTACTCACGGCAATGATCACGGGGTCACGGTCAACGATTGATGGCGTAATAAAACTGCAGAGGGAGGGATTATCCACCACGTTAACCGGTATACCGCGCTCCCTGCAAAGCCGTGAGACCTCGACGTTAACTTCCTCATCATCGGTAGCGGCAACAACCAGCCCACAATTGCCCAGGGCTTCCGCGGTGAAGGAACCCTGGACATGTACTATTTCGGCGTTTGCCACGAGTTGCTCCAGTTCCTGGCACAATTCCGGTGCCACCACGCGTATCCTTGCCCCTGCTTTCAGCAGCTGCCGGGTTTTCCTGGCCGCCACGTCTCCCCCGCCTATGACAAGGCTGGTAAAACTGGAAACGTCCATGAACACGGGAAAAAATTTCATTTCACTATTGTAGTGCCAAAGGGATCTGCGGAGAAATTCAGTTCTTCAAATGACTTTTTAAAGCTAATTTAGATTTAAAGATTCCCGCCATACTTCCGATACAGGAAGGGAGCAGTGGATAAACGGAACCCCTGGTTTTCCGTTTAAATATCATCCACTTAGTTTTTAATTTTCACTATTGGGAGCTTATCGTGGATCTGGCGACACTGATTGGCATGCTGGCAGCAATGGGAATTATCGGCGCCTCGATTTTTCTCGGGGGTAGCGCAGGTACGTTTTTTAACGTGCCCTCAATGCTTGTAGTTGTGGGTGGCACCATAGGTGCCGTATTAATGCAATTTAGCCTGGGGCAATTTTTTGGCGCGATCAAGGTCGCACTCAAGGCCTTTTTTAACAAGGCCATGTCCCCGGAAGAACTGATCGAAACCACTGTGGACCTGGCCAACTCCGCCCGTAAAGGTGGTCTGCTGGCCCTGGAAGAAAAAGATACCGGAAATCCTTTTTACCAGATGGGTATCCAGATGATGGTTGATGGTCATGAACCTGACGTTGTCAGGGACATGATGAAAAGCGAAATGAACCTGACCGTTGAGCGACATGACCTTGGAAAGAAAATATTCAAGTCCATTGCCGACGTTGCGCCGGCCATGGGCATGATCGGCACCCTTATCGGCCTCGTGCAAATGCTTTCAAACATGGACGACCCCAAGTCGATCGGCCCCGCCATGGCAGTTGCGCTTCTAACAACTCTATACGGTGCCATGATTGCCAATGTCTTTGCCAATCCCATCGCGGAAAAACTGGGTCTGCGCAGCAACGAGGAACGCCTGGTTAAATCCATGATCATTGATGGCGTCAGTGGCATCCAGGAAGGACGAAACCCACGTGTTATCGAGGGAATGCTGATGACTTACCTGCCCGGTTCCAAGCGCAAGTCCGCAGAAGACGGGGATGGTGGTGAGTAAGAATGTATCGCGTATCGACTTCGAGCAGGAGTGTTGGCGAACCGCCCGTGCAGGTTAACCTGTTATGAGCGACGAAGCTCCTCCACAGGAAGAAGACGCAGGGGCACCCGCATGGGTAATGACCTTTGCAGACCTCATGTCGCTTCTCATGTGCTTTTTCGTGCTACTGCTTTCATTTTCGGAAATGGATCTACAGAAGTACAAGCAGGTTGCCGGTTCCATGAAAAATGCCTTTGGTGTACAGCGCGAAATTAAGACCATGGAAATGCCAAAAGGAACCAGTGTTATCGCCCAGGAGTTCAGTCCCGGACGACCATCCCCCACTCCGCTCAACGTCATTCGCCAGAACTCCATCGACGATACCAAGCAAACCCTGGAATTCACTGATGTGACAACAAAAAAGGAAGACGGGGAAGACGATACTTCAGGGGAAGATGGCGAAGGCATGGTTGACGTTCCAATTCAGCGCCCCACTGAGGCCGAGCAAATTCGGCAGCTCAAGGAACTTGGGCTCGATGAGGAGCTGCTTGAGAACTACTCCCAGGCACTGGACACCGATCCCGACACGGCGGCTGATGCACAGCAATTACTACGGGCCATGGAGGACGAAGTAAGAAAAGGGCTTATCGAAATAGGCACGGAAGGCAAGAAGATCCTCGTCAGGATCAGGGAGAAAGGCTCATTTCCATCAGGCTCCGACAAGTTCCGAGTAGATTTCATACCCGTACTTATCAAGCTACGGGGAGAGTTAAAGACTATCGCTGGACAGGTGCGAATAGCGGGTCACACCGACAATGTGCCAATCAACACGGTGCGCTTTCGCTCAAACTGGGAATTGTCCTCGTCGCGTTCTGTCAGTGTTGCCCACGAACTATTGAAGAACGAGGAACTCGCTCGTCATCGTTTCGTTGTCGAGGGCCACGGGGACGCCAGCCCCCTGGCCCCAAATGACACACCCGCCAACCGTGCCCTGAACCGACGGGTAGAACTTACCATTGTGCAGGGGGAGACCCTTGATGAGCAGGAGTATCGCCAGGTAATCCCCGGGCCTCAAGAAGAGAAAAATTCGGACGATATTACTGGTGAGGCCACCGACCCCGGTACCAGGGCTGACACAAGCCCCTTTAAAGGCGAAGAGGAGAAAGGGCCGGGAGAGAAGCCCGGGACAGAAGCAAAACTGGCCGCAGGTAATGTGACAACCGGGGCGGAGACGGCTTCACCCGCGAACACTGTGATGTCGAAGGACAGTAATACGCCTGGCGCTGGAGAAATTGACCAGGAAGAGCTGGAAGCTCGTATCAGGAAATTTTCGAAGAAAAATTCAAAGAAAACCGAGGGCGCAACGCAATGAACCAGGAACGACGACGCTTCTACAGGATAAACGACAAGGTGTCGCTGAATTACCGGGTAATCCAGCGTGAAGACCTGCAAAAGGAACTGGACAGGACCAGCCGCAAGCAAAAAGAACTCGCCGAGCTTCGTAACGCTGCACTGGCCATTGATGCCCGCCTTGATGTCATTAACAGCCAGTTACAAAATGACAACCCGGTGCTGGCTGAGATACTGACTCTTTTTCAAAGAAAAATGGCCTTGCACGAGGCTATGCTGGGTGTAGACGACTACGACGAAAGTGCTTTTAGCCAGGCCAGGGAAATCAATCTCAGTGCCAGCGGTCTCGCCTTTGATGCCGAAACCCCTCTGAAGGAAGGCACCTGCCTGAAGCTCGAGCTGGTAACTTACCCCGAGCATCACTATATCTCGGTCTTTGCCAGCGTGGTCAACTGCCAGGCCCTCAAAAATGATAGGACATCCGGTTATCGAGTGGCGGTGGATTTTCGCAGTATCAGTGACGAAGATGAAGAAAAGATAGTCAACCACATATTCAAAAAACAGGCAGAGGAAATCAAGAAGGAAAGAATGCAGGCCGAGCTTGAAACGCAGGCAGGTGACGCGATGGCCTCAATGGGCCAGGGCTGATACTCACTCCAGCCAGCGAATTTAGTGCTGGCCCACCCTGCTCTGCCTGAATTATCATCACCACGTACACAGGCTGACCGAAGGTTCTTTGGTCTAAAGCCTAATAATGACAAATTGCATGGTGATAATGACGTTCCAGCCCTCACATTCAATCAACAGGCAGGTCTACATTGACCTGACCCATGCGGCTCCGACTTTTGAAGCTGTGGATGGCGACCTGACAAAACCCGACCTCTCCCACCCAGTTGGCGACAGCCATGCAGTTTGCGGCCACGGCCTTGGAACCAGGTTACAGAAAGATGATTTCCAGGCACGTAATGGCTACTTTCGCTGGGGTTTCTTCTGCCTTGATGAGCATTTCGCGACGCACGTGGATTCTCAGTGCCATTTTGTCACCACCGACCCCGAGCTGAGCATTGACGAACCGGACATGCGTTATGCGCATGAATTCACCCTGGCTGACCTGGTGGGCCCCCTTGTCTATGTTGATATCAGTGATCGGGTGAACCGGGAACTACAAAAAAATGCTGGTATACCTTCACCGGACACGGGCATCACGGATTTTGGTAATTCAAGCGAAGCCACCGTGCGGCTGGCGGATGTGGAAGCCGTAGAGCAATACATCACGGAAGGCTGTTATATTGTGTTCAATACCGGCTGGGAACAGACCTTTGCCGGCAGCGGCCCTGAAAATGGCTGGTACCACCCCTACAACAATGGTCTTAATCATCCCGGCGTGACGCCCGAGGTTGTGGACTGGTTAATTGCCCTGGAAGATAAGAAAGGGTTTCGAATAAACGGACTGGCGGCAGATAATATTGCCGTGGAATCCGGGGAAAGCCTGCTCGGTGAAGGCGGCAATGTCGATGATGTCCCGGCAGTCATTAATGGGCCCTATCTCCACGCGCTCGGTTTACAAAGGGGCTGGAAGCTGGTGGAAAACCTTGCCAACCTTGATCAGCTCGCCGCTATGCCACAGGGTTCAGGTACCCTGATGGTAGGTGCATCGCGAATCGTCGGTGTCAGCGGTACGCCTGCCAGGGTGGTCGCTATATATCCCGAGTAAAAACGAAAAGGCCTGCATAAGCAGGCCTTTTCCTTAGAGCTTCCTGGCGAACCTTAGAAGCGATAGGTACCGGTAATGTACCAGGCACGGTCAATAGCCGGCAGGTCAAGCTGCGTGGCAGATGAAGGTGACTGGTCCGTGTAGTTCAGATAGTAGGTATCAAAGATGTTATCTACTCGAGCATCAAGCGAGTACTTGTCGTCCGCGCTGGTCCAGCCAATGCTCGCATTCATCAGGCCAAAAGACTTCTGGGCGTTGCGAGGATTGTTATCCGGGCTGAACAGCACCTTGGTGCGATAAGAGTAGTCAATGCGTGGTATTACGACCCCGCTATCGCCCATGTTAAATTCCTTGATGACGGAAATGGCACCAGACCACTTTGAAACAAATGGGAACCTGTCGCCAACTGCCGGACCGCCAACCTGTGTGGCATCAGCCTCGGTAATCTCTGTATCCAGGTAACCCAGTGCGACCTCAAAGAACCAGCTGTCAATGGGTGACCAACGACTTTCAACTTCAAAGCCAATGACTTCACCAATACCGGAGTTTTGCAGCTGTGGTGCGATACCCCCATTGGGGTCGATGGTCTCAAGCTGGATATCCGTGTAGTCCACATAGAAACCGGCTACGTTGAGGGTGAAGTTGTAGTCTGGATTGTTGTACTTAAACCCAACCTCGTAGGACTCTACAAACTCAGGGTCATAGGTTGGAGCAAATCCCACAGGTCCGGCAATACGCTGCTGCACACCACCACTCTTGAAACCTTCCGAGTAGGTGAAGTAGGTCATCAGGTTATCATTCCAGTCATAGGAAATGTTGGCCATGGGTGTCCAGTCGTCAGCC
>CAZXDV010000034.1:0-17749 GCA_964639535.1 uncultured Enterobacteriaceae bacterium
CTCATCACCGCAGCATACACTGCGCCGTCACCAAAGGCGGTCATAGTACGTAGCGCGAAAAAGACCTGGTGATGATCGTAGAGCAACGCGGCCCCAATATTTGCGGGTGCGGCAAGAAACAATCCGAAGATCGCCAGGTAGCGCAGCGAGAGGTGGTGCATGGTGAGAGCACACAGCAGGGCAACCGACACGGTACCGATGGCACCGAAAGCTGCGGTCAACCCCGCTTCCCTGTTGCTAAAGTCGCCTGCATCAATCAACACACCGGTGATTATCGGGCCGATCAACAGGGGTACGACAGAAAAACAGCCAAGTAGAGCGCTGATCCAGATCTTCCCGGGTGGGTGTGCTTGTATCGGGGTCATAATGTGCATTTAACCACAGGGCAAGAGGCCAGACTAATCGTGTCGGCCCTGCACAACATGACGGATATTGCTATCTTTTAATACCTGCAGAAAGTGAAATTAACGAAGAGCAGGCATAAAAAAACGCCGGCAGCCTGGCAGGCCAACCGGCGTCATTAACTACCCTCAGCTTACGCTAGCTACGACGGCGCCGTATGCTTCCGAACCCGAGCAGTCCAAGACCCATCAGGGCCAGGGTTGCGGGTTCAGGTACGGGTGTGAACTGGAAGTTAAAATCAGCCCCCGTTGGGTTAAACGTAGTGTTGTTACAGTTTGCTCCTGCAGCGCAGTCAAAGTTGCCGAGCATAATCCAACCGGATGCGCCAAGCAGATCTGCATCATCCCAATCTGCACCAATACCTACTCTAAAAGGTTTTGACAGGTCTGTGGGCTTTTGCGAGATATCGATGGTTAAGCCGTCCAGGGAACCGTAACCTTCCAACACGGAGGGTGCCCAGTCCCAGAAGTCCCACGTACGGTTTCCATCACCGTCAGCTTCATCACCGTTCACCGGCCCGCCAGTAGGCTGGTCTCCAAGGCCAGGGCAGCTAAGTGAATCCACTGACACCTTGTTTCCGCCGGCATCACTAATAATGCTGGAACACCTGTGGGTCATATTTATGGTCCACGTAAGACCACCACCACCAATACCCAGTGATGAGCGAAAAACATCACCGGTGAACACTGCGCTGCTGCCGCTTACGGAGAAGCTACCGGATACGGTTGAGAAGGAACCCACATTGGTCCAGATACCGCGGTTGTGGCCGCTACCGGCATTGGAAATGTCGTAAGTACCATTATAAAACGGCGTAGCCATGGCGGATTGCAGGCAAATGGCCAGCATCAAGCCCATGAAAGTGAATAGATTTCTCATCGTTATACCTCTACAAATTGTAAATTCGAATTACATCCCTGTGATTGATTTCAAGTCTACTGCAACTCTCATGCCCAAATTAAAAAAATATATAAAACAATAACTTATCTTCGCTCATTTTGAGGAACTGGAAAAAGTGTAAAGCTTGCCGACGTATTCAGCGCCGGTTTGGTCTTATTCAATGACCTCAATTACAACCTTCCCGCGCACCCTTCCGCTTTCCTGGTAGGCCATGGCATCCGCGGCCTCGGCCAGGGAATAGCGCCTGTCGATAACGGGCCTTAGTTTTCCAGATTCCATCAGCTTGGCCAGGTCTGCCAGCGCGTCCTGCCTGATCTCGGCCAAAAGTCCAATGTAGGTCTGGTCAATAAACAGGGACACAATGCGTGCCAGGGTAGGGCGAACGAAGGGCTTGATCCACGGCCCCTTGGGCCCTCCTACCATGACCATGCGTCCTTCGGGTTTCAGCACACGGTTGATGTCTGCAAATGGATGGTTGCCAATCATGTCTACCATCAGGTCGTATTGCCTGTCGCTCTCGGTAAAATTTTCTTTCTTGTAGTTAAAAACGTGATCGGCACCTATGCCCATGACCATGTCCACGTTTCGGCCGCTGCAGACGCCGTCCACGCTCGCCCCGTAAGCCTTTGCAATCTGCACGGCAAAGGTGCCTACACCACCGGAGGCGCCATTGACCAACACCGAGTCACCTTCATTAACCTGGCCCTTGTCCCTGACTGCCTGCAGGGCAGTCACTCCCGCAATGGCTACCGAGGCGGCTTCCTCGAAACTGATGTTAGCGGGTTTCAGGGTGATCCCCCTGTCTTCAGGCACGACCAGGTATTCGCCCAGTGCACCACTCCTGCCGCCAAACACTTCATCACCGGGTTTAAAGCGCGTGACGTCTTTTCCCACGGACTCCACGGTGCCGGCATAGTCCACGCCAACCTTGATATCTCCAGGTTTTCCGATGCCTGCGAACATGCGAATAATGTAGGGGACACCCCGCATATAGTGGTAGTCCAGCGGGTTAAGGGCAGCCGCGTGTACGCGTACAAGCACTTCATTATCGGCAGGTATGGGCTTTGCAATGTCCTCGTAGGAAAGCACCTCCGGTCCGCCATAACACCTGGCCACAATAGCTTTCATGGTCTCTGTTCCCTCTGCAGGTTTGACCCCTGGTTCACAGTCGCTTGTATAACTCAGGACTACGGCAAAAACACCCAGCGCAATAAGCACCAGCATCGTAGCGTAGGCCAGGATCTTCTTTATCAGTTTCAATGTCAGTCCCCGTAAGTGTTAGATATTTTCGATTATTCCTGTTTATAGATACACGGGTTCCCGCAAAAGGGTTGACAAGAAGAGTGCAAAATCTCGTTAAAGACCGGGTTAATACTTCCCGGCTCAGTATCTCTTGGGCACAAAAGTCTGGTTATGCATGGCTGAACGCTTGTATTTCTTGTCATCCTTGAGGGGCGGAAGCTCGGGAACAGTGGGGTTCAGATCCTCGTAGGGGATCAGGCTGAGCAGGTGGGAAATACAGTTCAGGCGTGCTCGCTGCTTGTCATCCGAGGGCACCACGTACCAGGGCGCCTGTGGAATATCGGTGTGAAAGAACATTTCGTCCTTGCACTTTGAATACTCAACCCATCTTGAGCGTGATTCCATGTCCATCGGGCTGAGTTTCCAGTACTTGTGACGCTCCTTGGCACGAGCCTTGAAGCGTCTTTCCTGTTCCACGTTACTGACGGAAAACCAGTACTTGATAAGTATGATACCGGAGCGTACCAGCGCTCCTTCAAATTCCGGACAAAAGCGCAGGAACTCCTGGTGTTCTTCGTCAGTGCAAAAGCCCATGACTTTTTCCACGCCGGCACGGTTGTACCAGCTCCTGTCAAACAGTGCGATTTCTCCTGCGGCTGGAAGATGTTCCACGTAACGCTGGAAGTACCACTGGGTCCTCTCTCTTTCAGTTGGTGCAGGTAAAGCCACAATACGACAGACGCGTGGGTTTAAATGCTCAACGATGCGTTTTATTACACCACCTTTACCCGCAGCATCACGGCCCTCAAAGATAACGACTATCTTCAGGCCTTTGTGCTTGACCCACTCCTGTAGCTTGACCAGCTCCACCTGCAGGCGAAACAGCTCTTTTTCATAAAAATTCTTGTCCAGCTTGTCCTCTTTTTCTCCCCTGAGCCGGGGATCATTCTCATGATAGGCATCGACGATTTCCCTGCTGTCTTTTGTCTTCTTGTCGCTCTTTTTTGGTGCCATTTTTCTATCCCCGGGGGTTTTTTATCTTGTTTCCATTAAATATAGACCTAAACCGCGTATTTGCCTTGATCTGGATCAGTTCCGGCTTTTTACAGGCCCGGCGTGATAGACCGAATCATAAGCACAGGGCAGGTTGCTTTCTCCGAAATATCATTCAGTATTGATATTTTTACCTGAAGAAGACCAGAAATGAATATAACAGTACTTGGAGGAGGGCACGGTTGTTATGCAGCAGCCGTGAGCCTGACCGAACAGGGGCACGAGGTAGCCCTTTGGCGACGAGACAGGGAAGCACTGAAAGAACTCATGGAGAAAAAGAGTATTCGAGTTCTTGACAGGGAGGGTGAACGCGACGTGGACATAGCCCTTGTCACAGACGATATCGCCAGCGCAATTGCACATGCACAGGTGGTAGTAATTCCACTGCCGGCCACAGTCCATGAATCACTGGCCGAGTTAACGGCAAGCCTGTGGCAGGATGGCCAGGTTGTTTACCTGCCACCGGGTACCTTTGGAAGTTACCTGTTTCTCAAGGCCGCACGTGATGCCGGCAACCCGGCGGATGTCACCTTTGCAGAAACAGGGACACTGCCTTACCTTGCCAGGAAACGTGATACAAACCTCGTGGCAATCAGTGGTTACGCGACACGACTGCCTACGGGCGTGTTTCCGGCTAAAAACGCTGAGCATGCCTTCCCCCTGCTGGAGCAGGCTTACCCCGCAGTTGAGCGAATCGAGGATGCCCTGAGTGGTGCTTTAATGAACGCCGGGCCAATCATTCATCCTCCGCTGATCATGATGAACGCCGGGCCCATGGAACATTTCGAAAAATGGGACATTCATAACGAAGGCACACAGGCCAGCATACGTCGTACAACCGATGCCATGGACCAGGAGCGCATCGCCATACGCGAGGCTTTTGGTTACAGCGCGCCGCACTTTCCCCTTGCAGATCACTACGACGACAAGCGTGATGAATGGATGTACGGTAACCAGGCCCACGAGAAAATCCATGACAGCGGTGACTGGCGGGAAGATATTGACCTTACTGCGCACCGTTACATGCTGGAGGACGTGGAGCTGGGCCTGGCATTTCTCGCTTCCTGCGCAGATTACCTGAAACTGGATACGCCGGTGATCCATGCATTCCTGGCCATTGGCTCAGCAATCAATGGTCGCGACTTCCGGCAAACGGGAAGAACCCTGAAAAGCCTTGGACTGGATAAACTGGACAGGGCAGGCCTGCATCATCTACTACACGAGGGTATTGGATGACAGAATTTAATCGTATTGTCGCCCTCGGTGCAGGCAGGATGGGTCGAGGGCTGGGGCACATGTTTGCCTATGCCGGTCGCGAAGTTACGGTCCTTGATATCAAGGAGCGTGACGAAGAGGGTTTTAAACAGCTGGAGCAGGATGCCCTGGCAGAAATTCGAACCAACATGGAGTTCCTTGTATCCCTCGAGGTCATGACTGATGCGCAGGTGGAAAAGGCCCTGGCGCTCATTGAGATCAAGAGCCTGGCGGATGCTGCAAGCGTGCTGGGTAACGCGGACATTGTTATCGAGGGCGTGCCGGAGACAAGCGAGGCAAAAAGTCGTGCCATGGCCCTGCTCAACCAGCATAAAAGCCGTGAAACGATAATAACCTCGACCACTTCAACCATAGCCGTTACAGAACTTCAGCAACAGCTCGATTCGCCAGCGAGATTTTTAAACACGCATTTTCTCAACCCGGCCTACCTGATTCCCCTGGTGGAAGTCAGCCCGGGTCCGGATTCTGATGAGCAGGTTGTTGAAGAAGTTATGAGCCTGTTTAAAAGTATCGGCAAGCAGCCCGTGCGATGCGCTGCAAGCCCGGGTTACATCATTCCACGTTTGCAATCACTGCTGATGGCCGAAGCCTGTCGAATGATCGAGGAAGGTGTTGTTAGTGCAGAGGAACTCGATAAGGCCATCAAGTACGGTTTTGGACCGCGTTATGCTTCCATGGGGATCGTGGAGTTTATCGACTGGGGTGGACTGGATATCACCTACTACGCCGGGCACTACCTGTCAAAAGCACTGGAGTCACCGGGGCACGAGCCGCCGGCATCGGTTGACAGGATGATGGCAGAAGGCAAAACGGGTCTTCGTGCCGGGCAGGGCTATTATGACTTCAGCAATATTGATGTTGCTGCCTGGCAGAAAGAAAAACTCTCGCGCTTTGTTACCCTGCTTGGTCAGCTCGATCAAATTCCACAGGCTGGAATTTGACACTGACCGCCAGCACGGCGCTAAAATTTAAGGAGAAAAAATATGCCTGTCATTGATCCTGGAAAAATAGATACAACAACAGAAGCCTACCAGCTTGCGCAGCACTTTTACGAGGACGTGGTCAATTATGACTATATTCCCAATGGTGTACTCGCACACATGGTTGTGCCGGAAATTGGTAAGGCCGTGCTCAATTTAATGCTGACGGTTTTGCAGCAAAATTCCAACGTTTCTGCCGAGTTAAAGTTACTGATAGCAAATATGACGAGTTACGCCGTCGGCTGTACTTATTGCCAGACCAACACCTTTGAGGCCGCCATGAATGTTGGTGCGAAAAATGAAAAACTCGACAATATGTGGGACTACAGGAAGTCTGATTTATTCAGTGACGCAGAACGGGCTGCATTGGATATTGCCCTCGCAGCATCCTCAATACCGAGTGAGGTAACCGAACAACATCGCTCAACACTAAAGGAGTATTTTAGCCAGGAAGAATGTGCCGAAATCATGGCAACAATTTCAGTGTTTTCCTATTTCCAAAAGTGGAACGACACAAATGGAACCTTGCTTGAACAGCATGTTATCAATGTCGCGGACAAGTACCTTGCCGATAGCGATCACCTGGACAGGGTTAAATACCGGGGCTTGAAACCCTGAGTACCTGGAACTGTTTTTACCGGGGATAATTTACTTACCGGTGGCTGCAATACATTCAATTTCAATGGCAGCGTCGTGCCATAGCCTGCCGGCCTGTACTGCTGTTCTCGCCGGGTAGCGCTGCTTGAAAAACTCCCGCCAGACTTTATTTACAGCTGGCCATTCATCGATATCCGCCAGGAACAGCGTACATTTCACAACCTTATCCAGGCTACTGCCATAGTTTTTCAATGTCCGATCTATATTTTTCAAGGTCTGCCTGGTTTCAGCAGTGATTCCACCGGGTACCAGCGCGAGGTTTTCGGTGGAAAAATCAATACCAAGGTTGCCGGATACAAACAGCAAGTTGTCGACACGCACAACGTCGGAAAGAGGCAGGTTCTTTTGTTTGAAAAGATCCGAGCGATAGTATTCAACATCGGCTTCGGCATGCAAGTTGATATGAAAGCCTGCAGCGAGGATCGATACGAGAAAGCAACATGACAGTTTATTCATCAGCGGGCTCCTCCGGGTCTATAAATTGTAGTTCTTCTCGGCGAACTCTTTCGAAATATAACCTTCTTTTAAATCCCTCTCGACTAAAGCCGGGTCACGCTTGAGTGGATCGCCATAGCCACCACCACCGCCACAGTGAATCGCAATTCTTGTTCCCCTTGGAAGATGCAGGTTGGTGATCTTGGCGATTTTTTTCTGTGTGCCGTCCGGGTAAGTAATCGTCATGCCATTTGTTTTTCCCGGTTTTCCTCCCTGGGCAGCCCAGCCGGGAACCTTGGTACGTTCTACCGTTGATATCAGGGAGAAGTCTTCAAAAACTTCAAAGACAATATCCAGGCCAAGACCACCACGATGTTCACCGGCCCCTGCGCTATCCTGGGTTAGTTCCAGCTTTTCAAAATACCAGGGATAAAGGGCCTCCCAGACTTCAATGGGTGGAAAGCGTGCGGCGGCTTCCGCCACGTGGATCATGGTATCCCCGTCACCGTTGGCAAAACCACCCTGGCCCATGGGAAAGGGGCTGCCTCCTACCCAGGGTTCACCGTACTTGTTGTCTTTTGCACCCCAGACCAGTGCCGCACATATGTCTGCTGCAGAGCCGGCGGGTACTTCCGTTGGCACCGCCTTGGCAAGTGCTTCGTAGATACCCTCCATGGCGGAGATGGCAGACCAGCCGTAAAGATAGCAGGGTGAGGGGGGCAGGGGATGGAACATGGAACCGGGTCGGGTGATCACTTCTACTGGTCTCAGGTGGCCTTCGTTGGGCGGTTCACCGGCACCCGCCAGCATGGTAATGGCAACACGTGATGCGGATACGGTTGAGGGCAGGGGGCAGTTTACCGGTCCACGCTGAACATCCGGTGCAGTGGAGTAATCCATGCGCACGGTGGAGCCATCAATTTCAACGATGACGTCAAACTCGATAAGATCTTCATCGACGCCGTTGTCATCCATCACCCCTTTTCCCACGTAGCGGCCGTCTTCGATACTTTCAAAATAGTTTCGAATAACAGCTTCCCCGGCATCAAACATGCGTTCGACAGCATATTCAAAGGTGTCCTTGCCAAAACGATTCACCACGCGCAGCAACTCCCTGGCTCCTACTCGCACGCTGGCTATTTGTGCATTGATATCACCGAGGGTACCAACAGGCATACGCGAGTTGGCTTCCACCATCTTGAAAATGTCTTCCACTTTTTCGCCCCTGTTGTAGAGCTTCACACCGGGGAACACCACGCCTTCCTGGAAAACGTCGGTGGAGTCGGTGCAGTAGGGATCCTTGGCACCGATATCCAGCCAGTGCGCCTTGTTGGTGGCATAACCGACCAGGGTTTCACCGTCCTCAAGAAATACGGGCATGACGATCGCGGCATCCTGGGCGTGGGAACCGGTACCGTAGGGCAGGTTGTAAAGTATCACGTCACCGGGCTGCAGGTTGTCCTCGCCCCCCACGGCTTTTACCGCAGCCTCGATACAAAAACTCATGGTGGCCATGAAGATAGGCAGGCTGGGAGCCTGTGACAACAGTCGAATTTCCCTGTCGTAAAGCGCGACGGCGAAATCCAGTACTTCATAAACAATAGGGGAAAAAGACGCACGAATAAGCGTGCGCTTCATCTGGTTAGCCGCCGAGTTAAGTGCGTTGCGCACGATTTCCGTTGTTACCGGATCGCGGTCCCTGATACCGCTGGCTTCGCCTTTACCTGCGCGATAAATCTCAATATTGGTCTTGTCATCCATAGTCTTTTTCCTATCTTCTCACCGGTCCGGAGAGATGTTCATGAATTATGCGCCAAGCGCCGTCAGCTTCTTTCACCCAGACCAGGCTCACCTGCTGGGAACCTTCAATAGTTTCCCCTGTTTCCGTGACTTCTGCCGACACGTTTAGAATAAGTGCAGACCACGCGATATCCCCCCTGACGTGGACATTGATGAGGTCAGCCATATGACAATTAAAGTTATCCATGGCACCGAGAGCCTGTTTCCAGTTATCCGCAAAGGACCGCCACCCATCCATCACCGAGGTAGTCGGCATAAGGGTATCAAAGGCAAACATGTTCTCGCTTTGCACGTAGTAGTCAGCAATGTCATCAATGCTGAACTCATTACGCCCCGGGCTCCAGGCCGGGAAAATATCGTCGAGACGTTGACGTATAGCAGCTTCGTCGTCCATCAGTTTTCTCCACCGTGATTGATTACCAGGCAGCCATTTTCAAGGCTGCTGAAGGTATCATTGCTATCAATATAGGTTGTCGTGGTCTGCTCGGTAACGATGGCAGGGCCCCTGTAAGTCTTGTCGTTCTCAAGCCCGGCGCGCTCATAGAGCACAAAATCCTTCCACTCACCATCATTAAATGAAAAAGCACTGACGCTTTTTTCGCCGGCTTCACCACTACCAGTATAGTCGGCCCGTGCATACTTGCGCGCTGGCAGTGCCTGTCTCAGGGTTGCGCGAACTGAAACAATCTCTGCCGTGGTTTCCAGTGTCCCACCAAACTGCTCTGCATAGCTCTCCACGAACAGTCGCGTCAATTCATCAGCACTGGCTGTAATTTGTCCACCATCGGTCGGTGGGTTTATGGTGGTGGAATGCTCCTGGCCACGGTAACGCATATCAATGGCCACTTCCTTGAGCCAGCTGTTACTGTCGTGATTACTGTCACGTGACTCCAGTTCAAGAAAAAGCGCTGCAAGCGTGGCATTGGTACTGGTGACATTTTCCCCGGTCACGGGAAGGATGTTGCTTCTTGCTGATGCACGGATCAGGTCAGCGCCAAGCAGCCCCCAGGCGGAAAAATTACCGGCATAGGGCGGCACGATAATATTCGTGATGCCAAGTTCTTCTGCCATCAGCGACGCCAGTAGTGGACCCGCGCCGCCAAAGGCGAGCAGGCCCATACCCCTTGGGTCATTGCCCTGTTCAATAGTGATTTCGCGAATGGCTTCGGACATCGCGGCGCAGGCTATTCGCACTATGCCCCGTGCGCACTCTTCGACACTCATTTGCAGCTGATCGGCGACTTTAGCAATTGCGTTCTCGGCCAGCTGCCTGTCCAGGTTCACCCCGGATGCGAGATGACCTTCACCGAGCATGCCGAGGTAGAAAGCTGCGTCGGTAACGGTAGCGTCTTCGCCGCCACGGCAGTAGCAGGCCGGGCCGGGTTCCGCTCCGGCACTTTGTGGTCCGACACGAAGTAAGCCCCCGGCGTCAACGTGGGCAATGGAGCCACCCCCGGCACCGATGGAGCGAACGTCCACCCAGGGTGTTTGTAGCGGCAGTCCCTCAACCATGCCCTGGTAAAGAAGCTGGGGCCTGCCGTTGGTGATAAGACAGGTATCAAAACTGGTGCCACCCACATCGGCGGTAATCAGGTCGCCAAGTTGCAGCGCGCGGGCCAGTTCACCCGCACCTTCTGCGCCAGCTACCGGTCCGGACATGATGGTTTCAAAGGGCCGGGCTTCCGCCTCGGCAAAGGTCATGCAGCCGCTACCGGAGCGGGTAATCAGGCATTGGCCTTTAAACCCGCGGGTTTCAAGGTCACTTTCAAGCTGGGACATGTAGTTTTGCATGCGCTTGCGCACAAAGGCGTCGACAACCGTGGTTGTTGTGCGTTCGTATTCTCGAAATTCTCCGGACACCTGGTGAGAAAGTGACACGGCACCGTCAAAGCCTGCCTCGCCAATGATCTCGGCGGTTCTCAGCTCGTGCTCGGGGTTGATATAGGAATTCATGTACATAACAGCGATGGCGTTGACCCCTTCCTGTTCAAATACTTTGAGTGCCTCACTGATAGTTGCTTCATCCAGGGGTGTACGAACGCTGCCGTCAGCCATGATGCGCTCTTCAATGGGCAGTCGCAGGTGTCTTGGTACCAGGGGTGGAGGGGGTGTCCAGATAAGGTTGTACATCTCGGCGCGATCGCCCCGGCGTATTTCAAGGATATCGCGGAAACCGGAAGTAGCCAGCAGGCCAACCTTTGCACCGCGACGCTCAAGCAGTGCATTAATACCCACGGTTGTGCCGTGCAGGAAGTACTCGGTCAGCTGCAGCTGTTCGTCATCGAGTGCAGCTTCAATTGCGTTGAGACAGCCCTGTTCCGGGTTGCCGGGTACGGTTGGTACTTTTTCAACAATATAGCTGTGACTTTCATCATCATAAAAAAGAAAGTCTGTAAATGTTCCGCCAATATCGATGCCGATTCTTTTTGCCATGGTTATTTCCGTCTCGTTTACCGGGTTTTATACTTTTCTAATGAGCGAGCTAACAAGTAAACGGTCCACTTTATTCAGTGCACCTCTCAAGCTTCACTTCATTTTCATCTTTCTTAACATTAATAAACAGCCTCATACCCTCGAGGTCGCGCACGAAAGCATGGATTACATTGTTGGTCGACCAGAGGAGTCGATTTCCCTCGTCTTTCAGGGTGAACTGTCGAATCTTGCTTCCATCGGGAGTTTCATGGGTGAGTTCCACGAACCTGCCTTTTTGTGAAAAAAGAAAGTTACCCAGGTTTGCATGTTGCCAGCAGCCAGGCCTGGTTTTTTTCTTCGCGGCGACAGGTGGAAGCTTCTCTACGGTGGCGGCAGGCTTCACCCGGTCTTCAATCACCTGTTCCTTTTCTGTTGGAGCGGCGATGGCCACATTTTCTTCCTGCAAAGGAGAGGGGGCATATTCAATCGGTGCTTCATCAACGGCGACTATTTCATCGTTGGATGGTGCAGGCGTATCCAGTTCTTCTTCTGCTTCTACGCTGGCTGTGTCGTCTTGCGGGACTTGTATTGCAGCTTGTTCCACGGGCGTGGTGTCCGGCGTGGCCATGGACTCGTTATCTTCGATCCCCGTGGCGGGATTATCAACCTCCTCACCCGGGGCAGCAGGTGCCTGCGTGAGAATGGGCTCCCCGCCCTGTTCCCCGGGGCTTGTGTCTGCGGGTTCTTCGGTCGAATAATCATTAACAGCAGGTGTGGTTGTAGCAGCAGAAGCGTCGCTGTCCGGTAAAGGCTCAAGGTTCGGCAATACACTGCCGCTGAGAATGGCATTACCGATATTTTCTCGTCCCTTGAGTCTCGCAAAGCGCTTTGATGATAGTTTAATCCCCCTGTTGCTCATTTCCGATGACACCCTGTCGCTGACTTCACCACTCAGCCACACGACCTTGTAAATGGTATCCAGCTGGCCAAGGATCCGTTCAAGCTCAGGAGTCCAGAATAAATGGTCCGCAACCAGGGCGACTCCTTCGCTATCCAGCGAGTCGTGCCAGTAGAGGTGATCGTCGTGGACCCACAGGTCAGTGATCTTGTTCCTGCGCCTGTAGTCCCACGCAAGTTCCATCATGTGCATTCGACGTCTACACTCTTCTTCGCCCTGAGCAGCAAGCGCCCATGAAAAAATCTTCTCGTTGACAGTCGGCAGGCTAATTCTTACCAGGGCTCCTGCGACAGTGGCGGCATGACGCCAGCTGCAGCGGGTGTTATCCAGGATTTCATCCAGTTTTTCGCTTGAGAACTCGGCACCCTCAAGATGTTCATTGATCTTGAACCTGAGGATTTTGGGTGAAAAGTGCAGGTAGTGCTGGCTGCCATCTTCCATGATGGCTGCAGTTTTTCGAATGGCACTGGCGGCACCCGGTGCTGATTGCAAGGCGAGGTCAAGGGACGCACCGCCGGCAATAATGGCCATTGCGACATCTTCCAGGCTCTTCTGCAGCACCTGGTTTGAGCTATAAGGGTCAACATTAAAATCCACGGCCAGCCTGCGCCTGGCGCTGTTCACTCCGAGAAACTCCTTGACCAGTCCTGTCTCAGAACTTTCACCGTCCTCGCCGGATGCGCTGGTTCTTTTTGCCAGGTCAGACACTGTCGCCCCGACATTATCAACAAAGCGGGAAAAACCTTTTTCAAGGTTTTTCATGGCTTCACCTGGATCGTCCAGTACCTGTTCGCTTGCTTTTAGCGTCATATCCACTGAAGCATTGAGGCCCTGCATAAATGCGTCGGTCTGCTTTATTTCCGAAAGCGCCTGGATGATTTCCAGTTCATGCATTCGCTCCGCTGCAAGATCAGTTCCCCTTGCAATGAGTTCGCCGGTCAGTTCGCTTTGTATGCGGTACCGATTAATGAAGCCATCGCTTTCCACTCCGGGTTCGAGGCTATAGGGCCTGTTTGAATCAGCCTTGCCCGGTAGGTAGTGACTGGCTTCTGCGGTGCTAATATCTTCGTAGTCCTTGCCGTGGACGGAAGCAAAAGGAAACAAGGTACACAGGCAGATCAGGATGAATGCATGTTTAACTTGTTTAAACATGATTACTTGAAATCGTAATCCTGCCTGGCCTGTTCCTCGGTAATGTAGCCGTTCCTGATGTCCGACTCGATCTTGCTGCGATCCCTGAGCTTTGGGTCACCGACGCCGCCGCCGCTCGCGGTATAAATACGAATAACTTCGTCTTTCTTTACTGTTACCGTGGTACACATATGATGACGTTCGATGCTGCCATCCTCGCGCAGGATCTGCGCATAGTTGTTTGAACCTTCATTACCTCCATCCATGGGCCAGGGTTTTGACTCCGTCCGCGTAGCCGCATAGGTAAAGAATGCTTCATCAGACGTCACGCGGTAATCGAGGACCACGCCCTTGCCACCGCGATATTCCCCGGCACCGCCGGCCTCGTTGTGAAAGGCATATTGATCCACCTGTAGTCCATAACGTGATTCAAATAACTCGATGGGTATGTTGTAGGTTTCACCATTACCCACGCAAAACTGACCGTTGTCACCGTCCATACCAACGGACGCTCCCCAGCCACCCACGAGGGGTTCACCCATGACAAAAAACTGCTCGGTGTGCGGATGTATACCGGCAACAAATGTAGCGCCAACACTTCGCTGGTGCCCCGCGGGCAAGCGGTCAGGCACTGCCGGGGCAAGGGCCTTCCAGGTGGTGTCAATCGCTGCAATGAGCCCCTCGTAGTAGATGGATACCGGTGCCGGCGCCTTTGCACTCAGCAAGGTACCTTCAGGGCAAATGACTTCAAGGACTCGAAAACAGCCACCGTTGGCGGGAATCTCGGGGTTGGTAATGGCCTTGAAAATGCACCTCGTGCCGGTCACCAGGCCGGTGAAAGAACAGTTAAAGGGCCCGGGTGTTTGTGGCGAAGTGCCGGTGTAATCCACGGTAATTTTTTCATCCGTGATTGTTACCTTTGAGCAAATTCTGAATGGACCGTTACCAAGCCCATCATCCTCTACGATATCCTCGGCACAGAACTCTCCCTTTGGAAGTTTCTTCAATTCAGCCAGGGTCATTCTTTCGCCGTAATCGAGCAGTGCGTCCATGGATTCAAGTACGGCCTCACTGCCGTATTTCTCAAATAGCTGGATAATCCGGTTGGCACCAACCCTTGCTGCCGCGACCCCAGCATGCATGTCACCCATGGTGCTATCGGGAAGGCGAACATTACTTCGAATGATTTCCTCAAGCACCGTGTTCATCCTGCCCCTGTCATAGAGCTTGAGGAAATTAAACTGCAGGCCTTCCTGGTAAATCTCCGTTGAACGCGTGGAAACAGAACCAGGTTCAGCCCCGCCAACCTCGGTCCAGTGCGCCTTGTTTACGGTAAAGGCAACAAGTTCGTTATCAAAAAAGACCGGGCATATGATGACGACATCGGAAAGGTGGGAGCCTCCACCTTCGTAAGGAATGTTGGTAATGAATACGTCACCTTCATTGATATCTTCTTTTCCCGCGTACTTTTCCAGGGTCGATACTACGGCGGTATCGAGCATGGCAAGAAAGGCAGTGACGCCATTACCCTGCGCCAGCAGGTTACCCCGCGCGTCTGTTGCACCAACGGCAAAGTCATTACTTTCGTAAATGATGGGACTCATGCTGGTACGAATCATGGCATTGAACATTTCCTCGCCAACAGCAACAAGCGCATCTTTTATCACTTCCGAGGTAAAGTAATCGTTCTTCATTCAGTTTTCCTCACCAAGGAGAACATGGTAGTTACCGTATTCATCCATCTTCACCGTGTGCCCGGGAGAAACCACCAGCGTGACGGATGGTTCTTCGATAATGGCGGGCCCGTTTATCTCCATGCCGGGTTCCATGGCAAGTCCGCTATAGATATTTGTGTTGTGCACACCATGCTGATCAAAGTCCACTTCCCTGTTCTCTACCAGGGTTTCCTGCACTTTCTTCCCGCTAACTTCCTTTTTTGCCAGGGCGGGTTTTTCAACGGGAACTATCGCCACCAGGTGAAAGTTGACGATCTCAATACCTGTATCGAGGGTATAGGTGTAGCGCTGCTCGTGGGCCCGGTGAAAGTGACTGGCAATCTCGTCGAGGGATTGGCGCTCAAGGTTGACTGGAATCTTGACCGTGTGTTCCTGGCCGTTGTAACGCATGTCCATGAACCAGGAAAACAGGGGACTTTGCCCCTGGTCAGCGGCAAACTCCGCGTCCGCCTGCTCCTGCATGTTAGCAAATACCTGTTGCGCAGACTCGAGTCCCTTTTCGTGCAGGCCAAGCACCATGGTTTGCACGTAATCCCTGCGTACATCAGTGAGCAGCATACCAAGCGCAGAAAATACGGATGAATGTGCCGGTACTATGACGCGGGGAATGTTTAATTCTTCAGCCAGTGCTACCGCGTGCATGGCACCACCACCACCAAAAGCGACCAGGGAAAACTCCCGGGGATCGTAACCCTTGTTGGTAGAGACCAGCCGCAAAGCGTTACACATGTTTGCGTTGGCAACACGCACAACGCCACGGGCCAGTTCCAGGCGGTTCATGCCAAGGGCACTTTCAAGGGGAGCAAAGGCCCGGTTTACCGCGTCGAGGTCCGGTTTAAGCTCACCGCCCACAAAATTCTGCTGGTTGATGCGACCCAGCACCAGGTTAGCGTCAGTGGTGGTGGGCTTGTCACCACCCCTGCCATAAGCCGCAGGCCCCGGCATTGCGCCAGCACTTTGCGGTCCGACATGCAGTTTGCCGCCTTCATCGACCCAGGCAATACTGCCGCCACCGTTACCGATTTCCACGATTTCAGACACTGCTGTTTGAATCGGGTAGCCGGGATTGATATTGGATCTTTCCACGTGGTACTCGGTTGATACGCGCACATTGCCGTTTTCAATAAGGGTGCACTTGGCCGTGGTGCCTCCAATGTCGAGGACCAGCAGGTTATTAACGCCAATTTCATTACCGAGCCAGGCGGCTGCGTAAATCCCACTGGCCGGCCCGGATTCGATCATCGAGATAGGGTCGTTGATAACGGCATCCACCGAGCTGATGCCGGTATTACTTTGCATGAGGTAGGGTTTTCCCTTGAATCCCTTGTCTATCAATTTAGCCTGCAAGGATTCGATATAATTTTTTGCTACCGGGTGTACATAGGATGACAGCACCGTGGTATTTGTTCGTTCATACTCACGCCACTCGCGACTAACCTGGTGAGATGCCAGCACGCTGACCTCCGGCCAGAGATCCTGAATAGCGTTGGCAGCAGCGATTTCGTTTACCGGGTTGATATAAGCGTGCAGGAAACAAATGGCAACGGCTTCGACTTTCTCCTGCTGCAGGAATTTTACGATTTCTTCCAGGGGTGCCGGATCCAGTTCCTGCTGTACTTCACCGCGATAGGTAATACGTTCGTCAACTTCCAGTCGCAAATAGCGTTCGACGAAAGGTTCAGGTTTTCGAAAATTAAAATTGAACAGATCGGGGCGGTTACCACGGGCGATTTCAAGTACATCACGAAAGCCCCTGGTTGTTATCAATGCAGTGCGTGCGCCCTTGCGCTCGGTAATGGCGTTAATAATAACGGTGGAACCGTGGGCGAAGAAGGCAATCTCCTCGGCCTTTAATCCTGCCTTGTCGAGAGAATTAATAACGCCACTTTCAAAATTCGGCGGCGTGGTATCAACTTTTGCTGTATGCAGTTCCCCTGCGTCAGCATAAACAAGATCCGTAAAGGTACCGCCAACGTCCGTTGCTACGCGCATCAGGCCTTGCAGTCCAGCATCACCTTGCCCACGCGACCGGGTTCACAGGAAGCACGCATAGCTTCATCTATGCGGGAAAAATTAAAGCGCTCGCCTGTTGCCGGCATTGTCAGCTTTCCACTTGCCAGCAATTCCCAGAGTTCGCTGACGCACTGGCGCTTTGTTTCTTCGCTGGCATGACGCAGCCAGGTTTCCTGTGTCGACCAGCCTTTGAGGGCATTATTTTTCATCACGATGTCGGCCACGGTATTGATGTTCATCATGACTTCACCGGTCATGCTACCGTAAATATATATGTCGCCATCGGGACCGAGTAAATCAAGACAGAAATGGGCAGAATCGCCGCCCACGGCTTCGATACAGTGATCGATCCGCTGTCCCGGGAAATCCGCTGCGATAGCTTTCTTGATAGAATTTTTTGACCTATCACTTCCGTCGTAGACGTAAACCCCTTTTATACCGAACTCGCTTCTCAGTTCTTCGGCACTTTCTTCCCGACGCACGAGGTTAATGGTTTCAAAGGAATAGATTTTGCTCAGTTGAATCATCAACTTGCCAAGCACGGAAGCCGCTGCCGTCTGCAGCAGGATATTGCCGGGCCCCAGGTTCATTTCCCTGGCCATTGCGTAAGCAGTCAGGGGATTAACCATGAACTGTGCCGCAGTGTCATCGTCTACTTCATCGGGTACGGCACTCAGTGCTTCAACAGGGCAATGCAGGTATTCACTCCAGACTCCTTTCCAGGTTGTCCAGCTGCCAAACATGTAGTTTGCAGCGAC
>CAZXDV010000035.1:0-16784 GCA_964639535.1 uncultured Enterobacteriaceae bacterium
ATCATCAAGGTCAATGACAGTGTTTTTGTCCACGGTGGTTTATCGCCGGCGGTGGCTGGTCAAAGCCTGAAGCAAATCAACGATTCGCACACCATGGCCCTGCAGGCGTTTACCGAAAACAGGGATTACTTTATCAGGAAGAACATCCTTGAATACGGCACAAATTTTTACAAGCAGCCCGACAGGGTCAGAGGCATGCTGAAACTGCTTAAAAAGCAGAAATCCCTTGACGCTGAGGACGAACGTCGTGCATCGCAGTTTTATTCCGCCTATGAGTCCAAGATATTTGATGATGCATCGCCCACCTGGTACCGCGGTAATGTAGGCTGCAGCGCGGCCATCGAGCGGGCAAGGTTGAAGGCAGTGCTTTCCAATCTTGGCGCCAGGCGGCTGGTCATAGGGCATACTCCCACTGCAACGCGTACCATTGAAAGTCGCTTTGACGAGATGATAGTGCGCGTGGACACGGGTATGCTGGGATCCCATTATCGTGGTCGCCCATCTGCAGTTGTGATCGGTGATGCTGGAGTAGAGACCTTCTACCTTCAAAGCGATGAAAAGCAGACCACGGTTACGCCCCGGCGGGTCGGTCCACGGGCTGGTGGTTTGACTGACGATCAGCTGGAGCAGGTTCTCGCCCGTGCCCCGGTTCAAAACGTCAAGCGCGGCGTGAAAAGGTTACAGCTGGCCAACGGCGATAGCATGGTGGATGCCCTGGCAGCAAAAGCCACTGACAGGGAAGACCAGGTGAACATTCTTCCAGAGCTTGCCATGTACCGGCTCGATCGTTACCTCGGCATGGACCTGGTGCCCGCCACGATAGCCCGTGATGTCGATGGAGACCCTTCAAGTGTCACCATCGATCTTGAAAACCTGATAGATGAAGACCAGAGGCTTTCACGTGGGCTTGGCGGTGCCTGGTGCCCCCTGGCGGACCAGTTCAACATGATGTACATACTGGACCTGCTGGCCTACAACAAGGGCAGGAAAAAAGATGCCATGCGCTATACCTCGGGCATGATGAACCTCATCCTTACCGGCAACCACAACCTGATGGGTACACCCGGCAGTGCACCGCGCTACCTGAAGTCAGTGAAACTGGACCTGCCGGGCGATGTCAGGGAAAAGTTACTCGCCCTTGATGAGAACAGCCTCAGGGAAATGCTTGGCGATGTGCTTGACGAAAAAAGATTAAAGGCGCTGCTGGCGCGACGTGATCGGGTGCTGCAACAGGCAAAATAATGAGGGAATGAATTTCCCTAGTTGCCAGCCATGCCAATAAACATGCCCAGGAAGAACACCACGGCCATTGCAAGCGTCATAAAAAATACCGTGTAGGAGTACTTGAGTAAGCGATACTTCCTCTCCAGTACTTTACCCATGAAGTAAAGATTTCGCGTCATGTTGTCATAAAGCAGGTTTCGGTTGGCGAGCAGCTCATTCATGGTGTCCTGGAACTCGGCAGCACTCATGTTGACGAAGTTTCCGAAGAAAAGCACCTCGGCCTCGTTTCGAATCACCATTTCCTTGTTGATGAGGGTGGCAAGGATTCGCGGACGTGAGGCAAAGATGGCGTATCCCAGCGATACCATGCAGCCCATGCAGAGAATGATTGCCGGGATCATCATCCAGGAATTGGTGGCGATACGCGGGGAAACCAGCGCAATAACAAGAGAAATAATGATGCCATTGATGTTAATCAGGGTGTTGGCCTTGTTATCCGCGAGGCCTGTGAGTTCAATGTGATTTTGAAAAGTAACGCGGAACATGGTCTCAATCCCACGATTTGTCCCGCGACTGTTTCCATCAAGCTCTTTCCTTTTATTCTTATTTTTCTTTTTCTTCTTTTTTACCGTTTCCGAAGGCACTGTAGTCCCTTCAGGATCGACAAGCGCTGCTGCAGAAGCTTCGGGCGCAGGCGGCGTCACCGGGCTAACTGGTTGGCTTTCTTTCGGCTTGGCTATATCCTCACTCATGGTCGAGCATCTTACACGATTAAATGGCAATGAAGAAAATAATAAACTACAGGCAGCAGTTAAACGCGAGGCTGGTAAAGGGCATCGCATTACTGATCATTTCCCTCGCGGCAGGGGCTGAAGAACAAGCGGGCGATGAGCTTAAATCACAGCCCCTGTTCGAGGAGCACGCGCCACTCACAATAAGACTCGAGGCACCCTACAAGAAACTACTGAGGGCCCGGGGAACAAAACGACCCTATTTTCCAGCGGCACTGGTTTACACAGATGCTGCCGGCGAGGAACACCGTCTTGAACTTAAGGTAAGGGTTCGGGGTAATTACCGGGCCAAGAGAGATACCTGTCGTTTTCCACCCCTGAAGTTGAATTTTAAAAAGGAGAGCACAAAGGGCACAGTTTTCGAGGGACAGGACAAGCTCAAGCTGGTCACTCACTGCCAGTCTGGTTCCAGGTATGAGCAATTCGTCAGGCTTGAGTACATGGCCTATCGCATGCAAAACCACTTAACTCCCTACAGCCTGCGACCAAGAATGGCCAACATCGAGTACTTCGAATCTGACAAGAAAAAGGTGGAAGCGACAAAGGTCGGGTTTTTTATCGAGGATAAGGGCCTGATGGCCAGGAGGGTACAGGCGGAACTCGTGGAGCAGCCGAGAATAGACAAAACGCTTTACCGGCAAGACCAGCTACATCTTGCCACGGTGTTTGAGTACATGATTGGTAATACTGATTATTCTGTCATTCTCGGCCCCAAGGGCGAGAACTGCTGCCATAACATCATCCCGGTAAAACTGGCTGATGGAAGCCTGGTGCCGGTTCCCTATGATTTTGACGTCACTGGTTTCGTCAATCCTCCCTATGCTTCACCACCGGAGCACCTGGGTATTCGCTCCCTGAGGCAGCGCCTGTACCGTGGTTATTGTCAGAACACCGCGGGCTTCAAGGAAAGTTTTGCAGTTTTCAATGAGCAAAAGGATGCCATATATGGATTGTTCGGCAATATTGAAGGAATGCAGACAAAAACTGTGAATAGCGCTACCCGTTACCTGGATGACTTTTACGAATACATTGGCGACGATGACAAAATTGTCAGCCAGTTTATTGAGAAATGCCGTAAAAAATAAAGGGCACCGAAGTGCCCTTTAAGCCTTAAAGTAATAGAGGAGTTTTAGAAGCTCACCCTTGCGCCTACAAAGCCCGCAATGGGTGCACCTGGTCCAACAAATGTTGGGTCTTCAAAGTCTTCAAACAGCGGTACTTCAACTTCTGAAGGCTCTTCACCCAGCAGCCCGAAGTTTTCGTAGTCGTTATCAAACAGGTTGTCGATTCGAGCGAAGAATTCGATGTTGTCGTTGAAACGATAACGTCCGCGAAGATTGACCACGGCATATCCATCGATACCGTCAAGCTGGTCTGACTCATCACCACGTAATGTCTGGTTGGAGTTGTAGCGAACATCAAAGCCAACGCTCAGTTTTTCCGAGATATGGAAATCTGCACCCAGCTTCAAAGAATGCTTTGGCAAGCCCGGGATTCGGTCGCCCGGCTCAACATCAATTTCATCATCATCTTCGAAAGGATGGTTAGGACTGAGTACTTCAAAGTCATCCTCGAAAGTAGCTTCCAGGTAGCTGTAGGCCAGGAACCAGTCCAGTTTGCCAACAGAGCCATTGAAGGCTGATTCAAAACCCAGGCGACGGGTCTTGTCGACGTTGGCAAACAGACCTGTTGCACGACCTGTCGTCTGGAACAGGATGTCGTTGTTGTTTTCAGAGTGGAAAAAGCCTACGTGGTAGTTAACACCATTGATGTTGCCGCGAGCTCCGATTTCAAAACTCTTGGTCACAACCTGTTCCAGTGGCGGGTCAGCCAGGAAAGCGTTTGGCAGGCGACACTCAAACTCGATGTCATCGGGGTCTTCACCATCGGCGATGGCAGCCGCGCGCGCAACGTTAAATACACTATCGTTACAGGCAAGCTCAATTGGTGTTGGCGCCCTTGAAGACTCGTTATAGCCACCGTACAGGCTCATGTTCTCGTTTGGACGGTATGTCAGGCCAACGGCAGGGTTGAAGCGGAAGTAATCGTGTTCACCATTAAGTTCAGGTCTCTCTCCGCTCTGGTCTGCCAATTCAATCATGGTGTTGTTGAGACGACCAGAGAAGGTCAGGCTCAACTCATCTGTAAGATCAAAGGTGTCGCTGAAATAGAAACTGAAAGTCTCGGTTTCCGTCTTGATTTCAGTCTCCGCTTCTTCGACAAAGGTACCCGTACCCAGCCCAACTGTGCTACGTGTCACAGGGTTCAGGTCGGCTAACTCGAGTACCGAATTGAAGCTGGATTTGCCTTCAAACCAGGCAACACCAACAATCAGCTGGTTCCTTTCAGAGAAGAAGTTCCTCAGGTTAAGCTGGATATCTGTGCCATAGCTTTTCTGGGTACGGTCACTGATATTGTTGATGGCTTCATCAGAAAGCACACCGGTGCCTTCAAGCTCATCGGTGAGATCTTCGACGTTAAACTCTTCGTCTTCACCCATGGCGATGGCGGTCATGTTGAGAAAGTCTTCCAGTGCATCCGCATCGGCGAACTGGCTTTCGCAGACATCGTCATCATCAAGCCCCAGCTCTTCGAGATCGTCTTCTTCAATACCCTCAACGAGTGTATCAACACCGCCGAGCTCACAAATGGCAAATTCCGTACCGTCACCGTTAAATGAGTTGGTCTTGTTGCGGCGATAAAAACCGTTGGCGTTTAACTGGATGTTGTCTGAAAACGCGTGGGAAAGATCCATGCTGAACATATGCAGGTTATTTTCAGTGCGGTCAGGCGCGGTAAAAATCGCTTCCCGGTCAAGGTCGTTCAATTCTGTAGGAATTGCGCCGTTACCAATCAGTTCACTGTCACCATGCTGGTAGTTCAGGTTCAGACTGGTCAATTCACTGCGCCAGCCGAGGCTTCCGTAGAAGTTAATGGCATCAGAGGGAGACTCATCGCGCCAGCCGTCTTCATCGAAGTAGCTGACGTTGCCGTAGTAACCCCAGTTACCGTTGTTACCACCGGTTTCAGCACTCACCAGGATACGCTCAAAGGAACCACCGGTAGCGGTGATGTGTGTGCCTTCGCTGTTAAAACCATTTTTCATGGTCACAGCCATGGCACCACCGAGGGTATTGAGTCCGTAGAGGGGGTTTGCACCACCGACAACGTTGATACTGTGTATGGCGGATTGTGGAAGCAGGTCCCAGTTAACGGAATCGCCAAGGGGTTCATTGATACGCACGCCGTTTTGGTAAACCGAGATACCCTGGGCCAGGCCGAGCAGGGGAGAGGCGGAGTAACCGCGAAACTGAACATCCTGCTGTAGTGGATTGTTGGCCGCGCTGTTTATGGTCACGCTGGCCACGTGGCGGTCAAGGTAGTCGGTGATGTCCTGGGACTGTGCCCGCTCCATGTCTTCCGCGTCGAAGCCCTGAATGTTGTAAGGGATCTTGCCTTTCTCTATGGAAGCGCCCTGGTTAGGCGTGATGCCGGTCACTGTCACTTCCTCCATGGTGTCGCTCTGAGCCTGGGCCTGCAGCGGCAAGGCAACAGCAACAACCAGCCCAAGTGCCAGTTTTGTGTAATTATTTAAAGTCATGAGATTTTCCCGCTTGTTAATTGATCTACGAAAATTCAAGCCGGCCCTCAACCTAACTCAAATTTGCAGCGCGTGAATATAACTTATTGAACTAGCTAGGGAAAATGGATAAAAGGAAAATAAGTACGGGAAAATTTCCCATACAGATGACAGGGTTATTATGCTGAGGCGTGAAACGGGCCGATCTTAAGCCGGCACGGGGCAGGGCATTGCTACAGGCAATCCTCCAGCAGGTCTCGCTCTTCTTCGGATATCTCTTTGTTTTGCAAGCGATTTTTCACCATATCCTGGTCGATGTGCCCGGCGTTCACAAGGGCAACTTTCTCCTCCGGATCAAGGTATTCGCCAAAAAACATGTTGCTGGGATGTTCAAAGCCCAATTCGATGATCACATCGATTTCACCGGACATGTGTCGAAATTTGCCAATATCCTTTGCCAGTCGCGCCTTTGCGAATTCCTCGCCCACGACACCGGCGGTATAGATGGAGTGCACCTCCATACGGTAACTGAAGACATGGGCTGCATCATCGTTCCTGTCGAGGTAGGCCTCGATATTAGCAAGACGTGTATCAAGTATTTCCCGCAGCGAGTCGAGGATTTCCTGGTCTTCCAGGCGTTCCGAGTAAATGTCCAGTACGTTATCAATGGGCAACTGGTCATAGGTATCCGTACTGAACAGCTCGTTGCAGCGGTAGGAAAGCAGCTTGAAATTACGAAACCCGAGGGTGGAATAGATATCGGAAAGATCGCGGATGTACTTGTTGAAGCCCAGCGCACAGACCAGCTGGCTGTGATTCAGCTCGAGCTGTTCGGCAACCTTGTTGATACGAATAATAAAATCATCGTCTTCATTGGCCTCGATCTTGTAAAAAAACTTTACCAGGTCGGCATCGGAAGCGGTGAGGACTTCTGTGAATGAGGGCATTGAATTAGGATTCCTGGTCGAGCTTACGACTTTGTTTTACATGTTCCAGTAGCACTTTTCGCTCATCCACTGATATCGATTCATCCTGCAGGCGGGATTCTACCAGTTCCATCGGTATCAATCCCTTTTTCAGCAATTTTCTTTTTTCTTCTGGCAGGATGCTGTCCCGGAAAAAAATGTCGCCGGTGGGGATCATCTTACTTTCAATAATGATCGCCACTTCATTAAGCAGGGCTCGAAAGCCACTATCCTTGTTATTCAGTCGTTCCTCCACGAATTCCAGCGTCGCGATGTGATCAAGGTAAATGGCGCGCATCTCGGATTTATATTTCTCGATGATGATTGAATTAACAGTGGCCTCGATTTTCTGCTCAACCCTTGCTAACCGAGCTTTAAGAAGATACTGCATGATCTGCAATAACTCGGGAAGATCCTTGACGCGCTCGTATATGGAAATGACATTATCAAAGGGAACACGCTTGTAGATATCGCTGGTAAACACTTGATTGCGTTCGCGGGCCAGGTCATCAAAATTAACGAAGCCGAAAAGTGGAAAAATTTCAGCAAGCTCCCTGGCATTGGGATTGAAACCCACGGCGCAAACCAGCTGCTCTGCCCTTAGCCTGAATTTTTTTGCAACTGCGACCAGTTTTTCATCAGGAGTGAGGGAATCGTCGTCTTTAATCTTGTGGAACAACTGCAGCAGTTCTTCCTCACTGGCACACAGGATGTCATTGAATTCGACCATCTTGGCTAGACTTCGCTCAGGATTCGTCTTCCTTGCCCAGCAATTTATGGATCATGCGAAAGCTTCTCACCCATGGCTTTACTTTTTGCAGCTTGCCAGGAAGGCTTTCTATGGAGTCTGTGGCCTCCTGGTAGTTTTCGTAAACACCGTAAAGGGCGTTGTAGCGGGTGACGTCCTTGATCTCGACTTCGATATAAGCCGCGTCACTATCGATATTATTTTCCTTTAGAAAATTCACGATATCTTCTTCGCGGGTAACACTGCCAATCTGCATAGTGTAGTGGGATGGGTCCTGGGCCAGCGCCCACTCACGACCCCTGATGCCATCTTCATTCACAGGCAGGGATGCAGATTCCATGATTTGCTCGGCCTCTTCGGCCCGGGCTGTTTCCACTTCCTGTTCCAGTTCCTGCATCGCTTCCGCTTCAGCGGCCTCGGCCTCATCAACGAAAGGTGAGGCCTCTGCCACTTCACCTGCGGTTGCCACAGGAGGGCTGTAGTCGGCAGCGGTCATTTGCGCCAGTTTTCTTTCTGCTTCTTCGACTCCCTGGCTGGCAGCTTTTTCGTACCAGCTGCTGGCAGTAGCGAGATCCTGTTCAACGCCATAACCATTTTCATAAAAAACGCCGAGATTGAATTGCGCCTGCCCGATATCCTGGGAGGCGGACTTTTCAAACCATTTCAGTGCCGTGGCATAGTTTTTCTCAACACCGCGACCAAAGGCATACATGACTGCCAGGCTATACTGGCTATGACCATGCCCCTGTTCCGCCGCCTGCGCAAAGAGCCCGGCGGCACGAACATCATCGGCTTCTATGGAAAGGCCGCGAAAATACATTAGCCCCAGGTTGAACTGGGCATCTACCTGTCCACCATTGGCGGCCATTTCCCACCAGCGCGCGGCCTCGGCATAATCCTGCTTGACGCCATCACCGCGAAAGTATTTTGCCCCCACCTGGTACTGCACGGCCGGTTGTCCCTGCTCTGCTGATTTCAGGTACCACTCCAGCGCCTTCTCGGAATTGGCCTTAACACCGTGACCGTAGTCATACATGATGCCAAGCATTTTCTGCGCTTCAGAATCACCTTCGACAGCCAGGGGCTGCAAGATCTTGAAGGCTTCCCGGTACTTCCCTTGAATATAGGCCTGGCGACCTTCCTCGTAAGTTTGCGCCTGCAGTGAACATGACAGGACAGCAATTACCAGCAGCCCGATTACCCGGGCCTGCCACCCGCCTTGCGTAAGTAATTGATGTCGTCGATTTTTCATGTGAACAGGATCTTGTCAGGCCATTTCTTTTGCCAGGCTGTATATCTCTTCTGCATCAAAAACCTGGTCATTAGATTCAAACAGTTTACTGATACAGGCACGATGCAATGCCAGCTTGAATTTTCCAAAACCAATTGCCCCCCAGATAATCTTGCCGTGACGCTCCATGCCTTCATCCTGCATGTCAGTTCCGCCGATGCCGAGAGGTGGAGTCGCGTTTGCGTCAGCAATAACCTCGATGGTCTTGTTTTCCCGCCAATGCTCCTCGGCGAGTAGCTCGATGCCGGCGGCGCCGGTAGCAAAGACAATGTGCGCATCCTTGCAGAGTTCAGCCCGTTCTTCCGGTGTACCACCACCAGCCGCTTCGATGTCCACGTCAAACTGATCCTTTATGTGCGCACAGGCACCAACCGCGCGTGATTCCTTGCGGGATGAGATGCAAACTGATGTTCCTTCGCGCGCCATCATAACCGCGGCACGCTGACCGACGGGGCCGGTGCCGGCCAGGATTACAGCCCGTTTTCCTTTCAAATCGGTGCTTAAACGCATCTTGGCAACGGCGGCGGCGGCAGTCGTGTTACTGCCGTTGCTGTCCAGCATGACTGACACGCGGAAATTGGAGAAAAAGTTCTGCTGCACAGCTTCCAGTAGCTTTTCGCCAGCCACCATGTCGCTACCGCCCACGAAAAGTACGGTGTTTTTCTTTTCACTGGGTGAGCGGGTGAAAATGGCACCTTCCACCAGCGCGGTGACGTTGTCAGGTGTCACCCCGCCGTGACCGATAACGTGATCGGCGCCGCCGTCGTAGGCAACCACGGTGTCAAAAACAGACGGATGTTGGTCAGTGTCCAGCTGAAATAAAAGCTTTTTCATGAGTTAGTTCCCCAGGTCATTGATTATATTATTAAAATTAAAAATATCCATTTTCTATTTTTGCACATGACCCTGACCATCTTTCACGTAGCTCCCTGTGTCACGCTAAGGTAACCCATGCGACAGCCAGCCACAACCATCGCCGGTAAATTCAGTGTTTACTGGCATTAATCAGCGCCTTGCTTGTATCATTCGCGCCTCTTTCTTCATATCCGGATACAGCCTCCCGGCTGTCGCGGGGGCCGGCCCGGGCGCTCCGGATGAAAACCACTTTTTTACTTCAGGAGCAAGGCAATGATAAAAGACAAATCCGTGCAGGAGTTTCTCGATGAACTGGCCAGCAAGGCCTCGACGCCTGGTGGTGGCAGCGCAGCCGCGATCATGGCCGCAATGGGTGCCGCGCTGGTCAGCATGGTAGCCAATCTCACCGTGGGAAAGAAAAACTACGAGGCCGTGGATGCTGACATGCAGGATATGCTTGCCAGTTCAGAAAGCCTCAGGGATCGGGCCACCGATATGATTCGTGCAGATGTAGAGGTGTTTGACCAGGTCATGGCGGCCTATGGCATGCCGAAGGACACCGAGGACGAAAAAGCAAAGCGTTCCGAGACAATCCAGCAGGCCCTCAAGGCCGCCACGGATGTACCACTTGACTGTGCGAAGCTATGTGCAGAAGTGATCGAGTTGTGTAAGCCGATGGCGGAAAAAGGCAACACAAACGTGATATCCGACGCCGGCGTGGCCGTGCTTGCGGCACATGCAGCCCTGCGCAGTGCAGCCCTGAATGTGTACATTAATATAGGGGGCATCAAGGACAAGGAATTCGCTGACGATCGACGCCAGCAGCTTGAAAGCCTGCTCGAAGGAAACGCAAGCCTGACCGAGGAAGTTTACGAGCTGGTGAAGAGCAAGCTGTAAAAAGCTAAAGCTTTGCTGTCATTCTGGCCAATGCCGGGACTCGGCCATTCCAATTTTACTGGATCCCCGCCTGCGCGGGGATGACTCAACTGTCAGCGTCGCTGTGCTTGAATAACATGGAAAAATCCACCGCGCGCAGGTGCTTGGTTAGCGCGCCAATGGAAATATAGTCGACACCGGTGGTGGCGAGTTGTTTGAGTTGTTCAAATTCAACGCCGCCACTGACTTCAAGTTCAACCCTGCCGCGGTTTATTTCCACGGCCTGGTGCATTTCTTCGATGCTGAAATTATCCAGCAGGACGCTATTGGCGCCGGCTTCTATGGCTTCTTCCAGTTGCGCAAGGTTTTCCACCTCGATTTCCACGGCGTGACCGGACCTGAGGGCCTCGGTGACGACCGGCCTGATTCCACCGGCCGAGGAGATATGGTTTTCCTTGATTAATATTGCGTCATAAAGACCCATGCGATGATTTGAACCGCCGCCGCAGGTCACCGCGTATTTTTGCGCAGCCCTTAAACCGGGGATGGTTTTCCTGGTGTCGAGGATACGGGTCTTGCTGTTACCAAGCTGCCTGGCAAATTCGCGCGTCCTTGTGGCTGTTCCGGACAGGGTTTGCAGGAAATTCAGGGCCGTTCGCTCTCCCGTTAACACGCTCCTGGATGACCCGCTGATCCGGCAAACGATGGAGCCCGGGCTTATCGCATCACCATCAGCAAGCACCCAGTCTACCATCACCGTTTCGTCAACCTGGTGAAAGACCTGGTCAAACCAGGCGCTACCGCAAAGCACCGCTTCCTCGCGGCAGATCACTTCTGCATGACAGGTCTTGTTCTCCGGTACCAGGTTGGCGGTCAGATCGCCCTTGCCAATATCTTCGCTCAGTGCTCGACGCACGCTGCTGGCGATATCTGCAGGCAAAACCGTGCTGGACTTTATCATTTGAAACGCTCGCTAATCATACTGTCGCAAAACAAGTTCATCACCCTGCTGGGAAAACTCAAGGTGCTTGAGAAAACTCATGCCAAGCAGGATGTCTTCATCATGCATGTGCGGATTGATGCTGGCACGCACATTCGCCAGCACGATATCACCGATCTGGATTTTATCCAGCGTCGTCGCATAAACATAAATCCTGCCATTTGCGGTGTTGACGATTTGCCTGTTGCCTGCCTGCAGCTCCAGCTGCCTGGCTACATCACCGGGAATACTGACGTGGGTGGCACCGGTATCCAGCATAAAGCGTACATCGGTATTGTTAATCTTGCCGCTGCTGACGTAGTGCCCACGTCGATTACGCTTGAGGGTAATTTCCTTCCTGCCATCCAGCTCTCGCGTAGCGACATCCTGGTTAGGATTATATTCCCTGTTGAAGAAACCGTCGAAATACCAGCTGGTGAGCAGGAGTGCAATCACGCAGGCGGCAATGGTCATGCCGGTGCCAATTTTAGCCGTGGATGAAGGGCCTGTTCCAGGGGACTCATTCATATGCCAATAATGCCATATTTAATGGGCAGGGTAGTTAAAGGGAATGATGAAAATCTGCTTTAGTTTCCCGCGCATTGGCCGCTAATGCAGGCCATGAAAGCTAAAAATTCCATTGCGCTGCTGCTTACACTGCTGGTGTCCGCCTGGTTAGCAATTTCACACGCCCAGGAGGCGAGCCCCGGTGGTGATACTGCAGGCAAGGCTGAAGCTGCAGCAGGTGTACCTGCCATGTACCTGGCGGCGAAACAGGGCAATCTTCCGGCTGTACGACAGTTGATTGAAGAAGGCGAGGATGTGAATGCCGCCAACGCCAGCGGCCGTTCTGCGCTCATGAGTGCCGTGTACCTTCGCAATCGAAAAATCGTCCGGGAATTGCTGGTGGAGGGTGCCAATGTCAACAGTGTCGACTCCCAGGGCAGAACTGCGCTGATGTTCGCGGTGATGAGTCGCGATCCGGAAATTATCGGACTGCTACTTGCAGCTGGTGCGGACGTCAGTGTCGAGGACAAGGCGAAGAACACGGCAACAACCCTTGCTGAAAGAAGCAAGGACAAGAAGATATTGAAACTACTGGAAGACAGCGCAGGTTAAACGGGAGTTCGTCACAGTTTTCACAGGGAACTCCGGGATATCAGGCCCTGTCTTACAGTTAGAGGGCACAGTTTTTAGTGTTATTCCGGCCGGGTAGCGGCACATGGATACCGGCAACAGACACTAAACAGCGGGGACAGGTGATAATCTGTCCCCACGCCCGGAAGTCGCAAGCAGTCCCAGGTTTACGCGAGTCAAACGATGTTATCTACCTGGCTAACCGCAGCCCCGCGGGGAAGTGTCTTTTGTCTGCCTGGTAGAAGTTCCTGAAGCTATCTCTCTTTATGATGTCCTGCGTATACTGGCTATGCCCACGCAGCGCAAAGTGCGTTCCATCAAACCAGGGCAGGGAATAACCATCATAGGGAAACGCGACAAATCCCGGGTAGGGATGAAGTTCATTACTACACCACTCCCATAATTCGCCCACGCCATTCAGCAGCGATTGTCTTTTCGCCAGTTCCCATTCGTATTCATGGGGCAGGCGCGCATCGGCCCAGCGCGCAAAAGCCCGGGCTTCGTGCCAGCTTACACCGGTAACCGGGCCATCAGCTGGCAACTCATGGGGCCCATCGGCACCGACACCGTAAATATTTCCATTGCTGTCCCTTCGCCAGTGCTGGGGCATTTCCAGCTGGTTCTTCTTGCGCCAGGACCAGGCCTTTTCGTTCCATAGTTCTTCCCGTTCGTAACCACCGTCGACCATGAACTGGAGATACTCGGCATTGCAGACGGGTCTGCTTGCGATTTCAAACTCCTCGAGCTCAATATCAAACTGTCCGCATTCATTGTCGTAATGCCTGAGTGGATTCGACTCTCCAATACGCGTGGTTGTTTTGGCTGGTTTTACAAAACCAGGGTCGAGGCTTGCTGCATTCAATTCACCTTGCGCCTCGTAGTTGTTGCCATCCTGTAACTGCGCCTGGGTTTTAACATAGCAGGCAGTTTCGATGTGCTGTGCATAGTGCTGACAAAGAAAGAAAGCCAGGTAATCGTCCTGCATTAATTTATGCGGGTTATTGCTGGCCGCAAGCCTCGATAGTAAGTCGAGGTTTTCCGCCTGGCAGCTTAGTGCCCAATCAACAAGATCCCCTGGATTCGGTAAAGACCCGCTTCGCTCAGCCTTGATGGATAGCTCCGGTATATAGAGCCGGGTTAGCGTCTCATCCAGTGCAGCCTGTTGCAACACCGTCTCCCTGATCCAGAAGCTCTCGGTATACACGCAATGACCGAGATGCCATCCCAGGGGACTGAGCTCGGGGTGAAACTGCCGGTTGATATTGGCCTCGCCAATACTGCTAACGACATTAAGCAGCGTTTCCTGCTGATCCCTGAGATCAGCCAGGTAATTGTTGTTGCTCATAAACTGGCGAGAGTGATCTTGCCGTGGTTGTCCAGGCGTACGATTGAATGCTCTTCTACCTTTTGCCAGGATTCCCTGTCAGAAAAAGGTTCAGATGCGATGAGCGTGGCATTTTCCAGCGCTGTTAACTTATCGGAGACGTACAGGCTGGGGCATGTGCCGCCACTGCAGGCGTGGCGACAGGCAAGGATTGAATTGCCATCGGACACCAGCATGTTGATGAGCGCGACACCGGGAAGCGTCATGCCTGAAACAGTCTCGCAGCTGGCGCGCAGGGCTTTTTCCAGGTCAGCACTTTCTGCGTAATGCTGGCGGAACACTGCAAACAGGTATTCCGAATCAGTGTTACCTTCTATTCCTGCAGCGATACCAGGCGAAAGTATGCGGTGAAAATTTTCACGTGGCCCGTCATTGAATTCATCGATTCGACCGTTGTGCATGAAAAGAAGGTTTTCATGGCGAAAGGGCTGGGTGTTGGCCTGGTTTACCGCTTGCCCCGGCGTCGCGCTGCGGACATAGGCCAGCCAGTGAGAGTGAACCAGGGTTTGTTCGAGATCGGGAAGGTTGGCATCGGACCAGATTGGCAGGGTGCTGGTATAAATTGCTGCATTTCCGTTTTCATGATGCCAGCCAAAACCAAAGCCATCAGCGTTGAGCGTGGTGCCCTGTAACTCCTGGCAGGACCAGGACTGCGAGTAAAGACTGTTTGAACCTTCGTGTAATAATTGCCCCAGTGGTATTTCAGGTCCCACGTAGGCGGCAAGCCGGCACATACGATACTCTCCCTTGTTGACGGATAGATAGCAGGGGTACATCCTAGTAGAGCTACACCTGTTAGTACAGGTCGAGCAGGAATTCAACGGAAAAACAAGGCGGGTTAATTAGACGGTGAGTTATACCCTTGATAAAAACGGACAGTGGTTACTTGAGGCACGCAAGGTTTTATCTCCCAATTGCGATGATCGACCTGCCGGTTGCGACATTGATGCAATAATCATTCATGGTATTTCCCTGCCACCCAACAAATATGGCGGCCCTTACATCGATCAGCTGTTTACCAACACGCTGGACCCGGATGAACATCCCTATTTCGCAGAAATCAATCACCTTCGTGTTTCCTCTCACCTGATGATCGATCGCCAGGGAAATGTCAGCCAGTACGTGGCCTTTGACCGGCGAGCGTGGCATGCAGGTGAATCCTGTCTTGAAGGTCGCGATGCGTGTAACAACTTCTCCATCGGTATTGAACTTGAAGGCAGGGATGATGAGGATTACGAAGATGTACAATATAATATCGCGGCAGCGGTGATAAAGTCGCTCAGGGAATATTATCCTGCTATAAACAAGGAGCGCGTTGTCGGCCATGCCGATGTCGCGCCCGGGCGAAAAACAGACCCCGGGCAGGCCTTCAAATGGGATTATTTTTATTCTCTTCTGGATTAAACTGGTAACGGCATCTACGACGGAAAAGATTAATGACGCTGATTAGCATACTGCTTGGCCTGGCCCTCGAGTACTTTCTCGGGGCCCTCGACCACATGCGTAACCGCGACTGGTTTGATAACTACATGCGCTGGCTGGAAGGTCGCTGTAGCCAGTATGCTTCCTGGGATGGCCCGGTCGGGGTTCTGCTGACCCTGGTGCCGCCACTGCTCTTGCTGTTGCTGGTGGGACACCTGCTGGCTTCCCTGTCGCCGGTGCTGGCCTGGATGCTGGCTGTTGCAGTGCTGGTTTACAGTTTTGGCCCCGATTTCAATACGCTTATCAACGGTTATGTGCATGCGCTGGAGCAGGGAGATACTGCCGCAGCAAGGCGATACGAGGAAATCCTGTTCCAGGAAGAATTACCGGAGGACCAGGAGCAAAGAGAAAAGCAGGCGATTGAGAGCGTGCTGCACTGCGCCCATGAACACATCTTTGGCGTGCTTTTCTGGTTTATCACCCTTGGCATGCTTGGTGCCCTGCTTTACCTGCTGGTATTGAGATTACAGGATAAATTCGATGGCATACATGGAGCCCATGCGGATTCTGTTAGAAACCTGCACAACATATTAATGTGGCCATCCACGCGATTACAGGCACTCGGTTTCGCACTTGGAGGCAGCCTGGTCGATGCGCTTGAAGGCTGGCGTTCCGTCGAGGGAGAAAGTCTTGAAATCAGCCGGGAGATTGTTGGCACGAGCGGTCTGTGGGCCCTGCAGTACCGTTCCCTTGCGGGCAGTGAATTTGAAGATGAAAACAGTACCTATATCAACTGGCTTACTGAAGCGCAGGCGCTGGCCAACAGGACGCTGATCGTCTGGTTAACAATACTTGGCGTGATGACAATTGGCGGTTGGTTAGCCTAGGTACTCTTCAACTTGCATTAATATCCTTTCGCCGCCACGGCAAACAAGCAAGCCATCATCCTCGTACCAGTCGGGCAGCACAGTACGCGTAGCCGGTTGACCACCAAGCTCAAATTCATGCATACCGCTTCGATGGGTATGGCCATGAACGAGATGCTGCACGGCATGGCGGGTCATGGCAGCTTCAACAGCTGACTGCTCCACATCGATAATAGCTTCATCTTTTTTACTGCTGGCATTTTTAAATGCCGGGCGAAGACCATGAGCCAGGCGAATACGCACGGCGTAGGGTAAACGTGGAAACACGAAATTGGTAAAGCCGGAATTGATAAAGCGACGATAGCGCTGGTAGCTGACATCTTCCGTGCAGTAGAGATCGCCGTGGGAAATCAGCAGCCTCGTACCATCTACCTCGATCACCTTCTCATCCGGTAAGAAACTGCAGCCGCTGACCTCGCTGAAATTATCCCGCATCATCAAGTCACGATTCCCACGCATGATGAATAGAGATTTATTTTTTTCAGAGAAAGCCAGCAGCTCCTGGCATATTTCGGGATTGGGTGGAGTGCGGTCGTCATTGCCGACCCAGAAGTGATCAAAAAGATCCCCGAGGATGTAAAGCGCCCTGGCTTCAAGCGCCGGGCC
>CAZXDV010000036.1:0-16680 GCA_964639535.1 uncultured Enterobacteriaceae bacterium
CAGATACCCTGGACATCAAGGTGCCCGACAAGCTACAGCAGATGGTCGATAAAGGGCACCTGGGCAAGAAGTCAGGGCAGGGCTTTTATCGGTACGAAAAAGGCAAGCTGCAAAAGAACGCCAAGGCTGAGCCAAGTAACAGGCCAGACCTGGAAGACCGGTTAGTTTTACGCATCCTGAATGAGTGCGCCGCCTGTCATGACGAGGGACTCGTGGCGGACGCGGATCTGCTGGATGCCGGAATGGTGTTTGGTACCGGCTTTGCCCCTTTCCGCGGTGGACCACTGCATTACGCCAAATCCCGGGGCATAGAGGAAGTCGTAAAAAGACTTGAGACACTCGCTGAAAAATACGGTGAACGGTTTCAACCACACAGGGGCTGGAAGTCTCTATAACCGCATATACGGATCAACAATAACATGGCTGTTGCAGAACACATCATCGGACCGGAATCCGCCACTACGATTCCCCAGCTTTTTCTCGAGCGTGTAAAGCGCTCCGGGGAAGACACCGCCTATCGTTTTTTTGATGCCCTGAACGGCATCTGGAGCGACATGTCATGGAGTGCCGTGGCCCGGGAGGTGGCCCGCTGCCGGGCAGCCCTGGCCGCAGAGAAACTGTCTCCAGGCGACAAGGTCGCCATCATGGCCCGCAATTCCCGTTTCTGGGTCATCTTTGACCAGGCGGCGATGTCACTGGGACTGGTGGTCGTTCCCCTTTACACGGAGGACAGGGGAGACAATGTAGCTTACATACTCGAACACGCCGAGGTGAAACTTCTTGTCATCGGCGGGGATGAACAGTGGCAAACAATCGGAGAAAGTATTCAGCCTTTATCCCAGCTGAAAAGGATCATCAGCATTGCAGAGTGCGAAAACGTTAACGACAAGCGGTTTGCCCAGATGGGCAGCTGGTTGCCTGTTGAATATGAAGATGTCCCCCAGCCAACGCTGGGCCCGGATGAGCTCGCTACGATTGTCTATACCTCCGGCACAACCGGGCGTCCCAAGGGAGTCATGCTGAGTCACCGTAATATACTGAGCAACGCCTACAGCGGTCTTCAGGCTTTTGAAGTGAGCGCCGGCTATGTTTACCTGAGCTTTCTTCCCCTGTCCCATACCCTGGAGCGAACCGTGGGTTACTACCTGCCGATGATGTGTGGTGCTATCGTCGCGCATGCGCGGGGCATACCTGAACTTGCCCGGGACCTGCAGGTGATTCGACCACACGGGATGATCTCCGTGCCGCGTATTTATGAAAGGGTCTATGCCCGAATAAAGGAAAACCTCTCGCAAAAGTCCTTAGCCGAGCAAAAATTATTTCATCTTGCGGTAGATATTGGCTGGCAGCGTTTTGAGTACATGCAGGGCAGGCGGCGTATGCCACCCCTGTTATTTCTCTGGCCGATGCTGAAAAAACTCGTGGCCGACAAGCTGGTTCAACGACTCGGTGGCAGGCTGAAGATTGCAATAAGTGGTGGCGCGGCGCTGTCACCGGAGATATCAAAAGTCTTTGTCGGCCTGGGTGTACCGGTTTACCAGGGCTATGGCCTTACCGAGGCCAGCCCGATTATCAGCTGTAATAACCCGGATCATAATATTCCTGCCAGCATCGGTGTGGCAGTCCCGGACGTGGAAGTGATGATCGGCGAAGATGAGGAGCTCCTCGCCCGTGGCAGCAATGTCATGCTGGGTTACTGGAAGAACCAGGAAGCCACCGACGAGGTCATTGATGCGGACGGATGGTTGCATACCGGGGACAAGGCTCGAATTGAAGAAGGCTTTATCTATATAACGGGAAGGATCAAGGAGATCATCGTGCTGGCAAATGGCGAGAAAATCTCCCCGGTCGATATGGAGCTGGCGATTCTCAACGACAGCCTGTTTGAACAGGTGATGATCATTGGCGAGGCACGCCCCTGCATGGTGGCGCTCACTGTGCTTAATCTTCACCGTTGGAAACAGTTAGCAAAAGAACATGGTGTTGCTGACAAGGATATGAATGACAGTGCCTGTGAGAAAATCATCCTGGAACGCTTGTCAAAATGTTTGCATGACTTCCCGGGCTATGCACAGGTCTATCACCAGCACAGCAGCATTGAGCCCTGGACAGTTGAAAATGGCTTGCTAACGCCGACAATGAAAATGAAACGCAGGCAAATCAGCGAACATTTTGAGACTGAAATCGAGCAAATGTACGAATCTCACAAATAAGTTGCGTTTAATATTAGAATAATTAATTCATCACATTGGAATCATAGTCCCGAGGTGGATATGCTAAACAACTTAATGCTTATTTTTAGTCGCTCCTGTCTTGCCCTGCTGGTAATTTTTATTTCAAGTACTGTCCATGGCGAGGAGTGGGTGCCGGTATACGAAGAACCGCGACATCACCTGGTGTTTGAAAATGAACACGCACTGGTGCTCGATGTTAATCTGCCACCCGGGTATGTGAGCCTTTATCACCAGCATGTTCTTGATGTGTTGTACGTGACCATTGGTGGTACAACGGTCTATGCGCAGCCTCTTGGTGGTACACGCAGGGAAGCAAAGGTCGAGGTGGGTGACCTTCGTTTCAGTTCAGATAACCATGAACTCCCGCATATTCACCAGGTTGGAAATATCGGCGAAACGCCATTTCATGTTATTGCGGTAGGCATGAAGGACAAGATGGTAGGCATGGAACACCCCATTGAAGGCGATCCTTCCGGGATTACAAAAGTCATGGCAAAGCCCCATGCCAGTGTCTGGCGCGTGTACCTGAAAGCAGGGGAGAAATCAGGGCGCCATACTCACAAGTTGCCTTTCGTCGAGGTGTTCATGAATACAGCCAGGTTGAAAAACCAGTGGGGTAAAACACAGCACGTTGAAGCCGGTGACTTTCAATGGTACCCCGGCGACACAACCCGACAGTATGTGAATGCCGGTGATGAAGACCTGGAAATCATCCTGGTGCAGTGGCACTAGCCCGTGGGAATTAGAAAATTTCCAGTTCGGCCTCCACTTCAACGGGAATACCAAAGGGGAGTCCCGCCATACCCACAGCAGAACGTGTGCACAGTCCCCGTTCCCTGCCAAATACTTCTATCACGGTATTGGAAAAACCATTGATGACGGCGGTTTGACCGGTAAACCCGGGGGCCGAATTTACCATTCCCAGTACCTTGACCCATTGTTTAATCCTGTCCAGTTCTCCCAATTCCCTTTGAATAGTGCCCAGCATGGAAAAGGCGACTTTTCTCGCAGCCTCAACGCCTTCCTCCAGGCTGAGATCAGAACCTACCTGCCCGAGGGGCTGCCCCATGCTGCCATCGCTTTCCTGGGGTCCGTGCCCGGATACCAGCACTCTCTTGTCAATCACCTTAATAAAAGCAAGGGGGACCTCTATACCCGCGGGAATGGGTAATGGACCGGGTAGACTAAGTCCCAGTTCTTCCAGTCTTTTATCGGGATTAATTGATTCAGTCATTTTTATTCAGGCCTCCTGAGGGTACGCCACTCCAGGTTATTACCTGGCGATGTTGGCATTGTTTATGGCGGAGATAAGCTGGTAGCAATTGTCCACCGTTGGCATTTTTACATCAACTTCACCTGCTTTTTGCAATGCATAGCCAATAGTCTCGTCTAGTTCGAGTGGCCTGCCATTTTCAAGATCCTGCAGGGCGGACATCTTGTGCCCGGGTGCCACGGCCTTCATTTCCTCGCCTATCCCTGTAATCATTTTGACTGCTTCTTCCTCGGAAGCCCTGGCAATACTGGAAGCGGGTGCCGGACTCTGGTCCACCAGTTCTATATCAAGCCTGCAGGCAAGCTCATACATTTCACAGGTGATGCGATAGATGATCCTTGCTGTCGCCGGGTCTGTTAAAAACTGCCAGGATGGTAAGCGGCTCAGCACGGATACCGAGATCAAGGCCAGCCAGGGCACAAACTTTGACCACTCTACTGACTGTATATTTTCAACGGCGTGACAGTTGATCCCGGCATCGTGAATACACCCCGCTACACGAGATGCTTGTTCCTGCTGATTGAGATCCAGTGCGCCAAGCTGAACGTCGATATTCCGCGTGAAAAGAACTTCACCCTTTTCCACCAGTTCTCCACTCAGATCCGCCATGCAACCGAGGGTGCGTGATTTGCCAAATTCCAGGGCCAACTGCTCTGTCTTTTGCACACCGTTTGTAACAGAAAATACGCTTTCGGTCTTGATGTGCTTGACCTGCTGAAGTGCCTGCTCATGTTGATAGGTCTTGGGTGTCAGGATCAGTACGTCGGTGGAGGTAATTTCGCCGGGGTCACGAACAAAATCGCAGTCCTGCCTGAGATCTCGAAGACCCCGCAGTACTATCCCGTTTTTTTCGAGGAATTGGAGCCTTTTACCCCGGGCGATCACTTTCACCCCATGACCCGCTTCTGCAAGGTGTGCAGCCAGGATTGAACCCAGGGCACCGGCACCAAGAATGGTAAATTCCATAATCCTATTCGATGATCTTTTCTGCGGTGGAAAACATTAACCAGAGGATACCACCAAAGGCCTGCAGGGTGGCAGCCAGCATAAAACACTAATAATGTAGCAGATGGACACCGCCATAAAACACAAAAAGACAATATTGTGTTGTTTTACATTTCCCCGGCGTTAGCTAATGGCCAGGCTGGTGAGCAAGAGTGTTAATTATTTGTCGCCATTGCTGTCATAGATAATCTTGCCGGATTGCAGCCTTTCAATCTCGTTTTCATTAAAGCCCCAATCACCAAGGATGGACAGGCTGTGTTGGCCGGGCTGCGCCGGACCACTTTGAACCGCAGACCCACTGCGACTGAAACGCGGGGCAGGTGCAGGTTGGGTAATGCCGTCGACTTCAACATAGGTACCCCTGTCCCTGGCATGGGGATGATCGACCGCTTCCTGCAGGGAAAGAATAGGCGAAAAACAGGCGTCACTGCCTGCAAATATTTCTATCCATTCATCCCGAGTCTTGCCGGCAAAGATTTCTTCAAATTTATGCTGCAAGGCTGGCCAGGTTTTCGGGTTCATCCTTTCAGCGGGAAGGTCGTCCCTGTTGATGTCGAGTTTCTCAAGAAGGATTTCATAAAAGCGCTCTTCGAGTGCGGCGATGATAATAAACCTGTCATCCCTGGTGCGATAGGGGCGAATGAATGGCGCGCCCCCGTCAAGTATGTTTGAGCCACGTTTGTCTGACCATAGCCCCGCAGCCTGCAGGCCATAGAAAAAAGTCAGCATCGAGGCAACTCCATCTACCATTGCTGCATCAACCACCTGGCCTGCTCCGGACTTTGATCTTTCCAACAGCGCAGACACGATACCCAGTGCCAGGTAAAGTGATCCACCACCGAAGTCACCGATGACGTTGAGTGGATACACCGGTGCCTGGTCAGCCTCACCAATCTGTGACAGTGCACCGGAAATGGCAATGTAATTGGGATCATGACCTGCGGTCTGGGCCAACGGACCGCTTTGTCCCCAGCCCGTCATTCTTCCATAGACCAGGGATGGGTTTCGGGCCATGCATTCCGTGGGGCCAAGGCCCAGTTTTTCCATCACACCGGGTCGAAAGCCTTCGAACAGCACGTCTGCTTCCTCGCACATTCGAAGCACCACCTCTTTACCCTCATCGTGCTTCAAATCAAGAGCCAGCGAACGGCGACTGCGATTCATAAGGTCATATTGCCTGGGCAGGGATACCCCGATATCAATTGCCTCCAGCCTTTCTATTCGAACTATGTCTGCTCCCATGTCGGCAAGCAGCATGCCCGTTAGTTGCGTGGGACCGATACCCGCAATTTCTATAAACCTGAATCCCTTTAGCGGGCCTTTTACTCCAGACATGTCCTGTTTTTATTCTGTGAATGAACCAGATCTTAATGATAGGGCATTCACCCTGTTTTAGACAGGTGCCAGGTCGCATTAGTACTAACGAGCAGTGCTGCAAATCTTGCCAATCGGAAGGCGAATTTGCGATCATGGGCCATTACAACGAAACGGAGAAGTCATTCATCATGTACCAAAGGATCCTGTGTTTACTATTTATCGTAATTGGCATTGCAGCCTGTTCCAACGAGGAACCTGGAAGGCCAGTATCTTCGAAGCCGGCATTATCGACCCCGGCGATTACCCGTCTTGAAGCCAGCTATCTTGAAGAGAGTTATGCGCGGGCCAGGAGTAAGCAGGTTGCGAATGTGGCCTACAAGCTTGATTTCAGTCTTTCGGCGGATAAGCCTTCGTTTTCCGGTGTGGCGGAGATTTCCTTTGATTTACTCAACAAGGACCAGGACCTGACCCTGGATTTTTCTGAAGGGGCTATCGAAAGCGTTAGCCTCAACGGCAGGGAACTCGAGGTTAGCTATAACAACTGGTTCCTCAGCCTTTCCCGCGGGGATATCGAGCCGGGCCCGCAGCGACTCCTGGTCAGGTTCAGCCATCCATATTCAAGCAATGGTTCAGGACTTTACCGCTTTATCGATCCCGAGGACGGCAACGCATACCTGTACTCCGATCTTGAGCCCTACGATGCCAACCGTATTTTTCCTTCATTTGACCAGCCGGATATCAAGGCAACATATGAAATGACAGTGACTGCACCTCGCGACTGGCTGGTAGTGACCTCTCGCAGGGAGAGTGAAATCGTGGATAAGGGTGATGTGAGGGAATGGCAGTTTCCGGTGAGTGAAAAATTCAGCACCTACATTTTTTCGCTTCATGCCGGTCCCTACCATGTATGGGAGGCCGAGGCTGGAGATATACCATTACGTTTCATGGCGCGACAGGCATTGGCTGAATACGTCAACATCGAGGACTGGATCACCCTTACCCAGCAGGGCTTTGAATTCTTCCAGTCCTACTTCGAAGTGGATTATCCATTTCACAAGTATGACCAGCTAATCGTGCCGGACTTTAATTCCGGCGCCATGGAAAACGTCGGGGCCGTGACTTTTTCTGAAAGATATATTCGACGTGGGAGTTACACCGACGAGGAAAGAGAACGAATCGCCAATGTTGTGCTGCATGAAATGGCGCACATGTGGTTCGGCAACCTGGTTACCATGGACTGGTGGAATGGACTTTGGCTAAATGAGAGCTTTGCCACCTACATGGCCTATCACGCGGCTACCGAGGCAACGGAATTTGATCGCGCCTGGCAGAGTTTCTTTTCCCGCACCAAGAACTGGGCCTACAACACGGATGAGCAGGTGACAAATCATCCCATCGAGCTACCGGTCGACAACACTGACAGTGGCTTTGCTAATTTCGATGGCATTACTTACGGCAAGGGTGCTTCCGTGCTCAAGCAACTGGCCTTCCTGATTGATCCGGAAATATTTCGGCAGGGAGTCAGCTCTTACCTGAAGAACATGTCCTGGCAAAACAGCCAGCTCAACGACTTTACCGGTGCACTGGCCACGGCAGCCAACAGGGACCTGGATGAGTGGACACGCCAGTGGTTATACACGAAGGGCACGAATCGCCTGACAGTAAATTACGAGTGCGATGCTGGAAAAATAAGTGCTTTCTCAATTACCCAGGAAAGTATGCCGAACGATGACGCGGAATTAAGAGAACACCGCGTGAAGCTGGCCTTTTACAGCAAGCAGGGTGACGGAATAGCCCTGGTTTCCAGTCCATCAGTGATTATCAAGGGAGCTAGCACCGAACCGGACAATATTGTTGGAAATGCCTGCCCCGACTTTGTTTACGGGAATCACGATGACTGGGCCTTTGCAAAAATCGGCATGCAGGAGCGGGAATTAACCTTCCTGGCAAAGCATATTAATGATTTTGAAGATCCCTTTGTGCGTTCAATGCTGTGGAAGAGTCTCTGGCAGGCGGTTCGGGATGCACAGGTTCCCATCAATAACTACGCGGAAATTGTCCTTGCAAATATTGCTGCCGAGCCTGATATCAAGACCCTGGCACAGGTAACCAGTACGATTTACAGTACCGTCGCCTACCTTTACCTGTTCCAGTTGCAGGATGAGTCCATGCTGGACAAGTATAACTCTTCGTTTGAAGAACTTGCCTGGCAGGGCATTGAGCAAAGTGCCGGCGATCGCAATTTACAGAAACTGTGGTTTGATCATTATGTTTCCATTGCCCATAGCGACACCGCGCTGTCGCGATTGAAAGCCCTGCTTATTGGAGAGAGTAATGTGGCAGGTCTTGTACTTGACCAGGACCGTCGCTGGTCGGTGGTGAAAAGGCTGAACTCGCATAACTTTGCGGGTAGTGCGGATATCCTTGAAAAGGAACTGGAAAGAGATCCTTCCACCACCGGGCAAAAATCCCACATCAGCGCGAAAGCGGCGATGCCGAGCATGGAAACCAAGCAGGCCTGGTTGAACGATATACAGGAAGATGACACGAAGCTTGCGCTGGCGGAACTCCGTGCGGCAATGGGCTACCTTTACCCGGCATACCAGGTGGAGTACCGCAAATCTCTCCTGCAGTCTGCACTGGATGCACTGGGCAAGCTGGATGCAAGTCGCGATCAGCAATACCTGCGCTTTTACAATCGCTACCTGGTCAAGGGTTATTGCAGCGAGGACAGTAACGGAATGCTGCAGCAGGCAATTGACAAGAATGCCGATGCCACCCTGGGGACAATGAAGTCGCTGCGTATTGCACTGCAGGAAGATCAGCGTTGCGTCGGTATGAAAGCACTGCTGGAACAATGAAACTAAGCCTGTACCAGGTGGATGCTTTCACCAGCGAAGTGTTCGGTGGGAATCCGGCGGCAGTTGTGCCGTTAGAGACCTGGTTGCCTGACGAGGTGATGCAATCGATCGCGATTGAAAACAATCTTTCTGAAACCGCGTTCTTTATTCCCGCCACTGGTGGCTATGATCTTCGCTGGTTTACCCCGGCAACGGAGGTAGACCTGTGTGGACACGCTACGTTGGCCTCCGCCTTCGTTTTATTCAACCTGCTGCAGCATGAGGGAAAGCAAATTTGTTTCCATACTCGAAACGAAGGTGACCTCGGTGTAAGCCTTGCAGATGACGGCAGCATGGCACTGGATTTTCCCAGCAAGCCTCCTGTTGAAGCTGCTCAGCCACAGGGCCTGGTGGAGGCCCTCGGTGCGAAACCCGTGGAGCTTCACTTGAACGAAGATTATCTCGCGGTTTTTCCCTCTGAAGCGGCGGTAAAGGCAATCAGTCCGGACTTCAAGATCATGTCGGAAATTGACGCCCGCGGCATTATCGTCACGGCACCGGGTGATGAAGTGGATTTTGTCAGTCGTTTTTTCGCTCCAAAATATGGAATCGACGAGGACCCTGTCACCGGTTCAGCGCACTGCGTGCTGACACCATACTGGGCAAAGCGTCTGGGCAAGCAATCGCTGGATGCGCGCCAGGTGTCAAGCAGGGTGGGGCATCTTCAATGTGGTCTGCACGACGACCGGGTTTCCATTGCCGGCAGGGCTGTGCTGTACATGAAGGGTGACATTGAGGTTGATGTGTAGAAAACCATGGGACAAATGTTTTCGCTTGATAATCAAACCAGGATAAAAGCAGTAACCATGAAAGAAGAGCAGACCCTCGGCGGCAGGGACGCCGTCGTGGAGCGTACATGGATGTATTTACAGCGTGTCTGCGTTTCTTTTTTGGTTACTGCTTGCGCTGTTCACTGTGATTCGTAGATGAGTGATTTAAAAACAAGGAAGACCGGGGCCAGTGTCAGGGCATTTATTGATGCTATTGACGATGAGCAAAAAAGAAAGGATGCCAATGAACTACTTCGCTTGATGAGAAAGATCACCGGCAAGCGTGGCGCCATGTGGGGCGACAGTATCATTGGCTTTGGTGAATATCATTACAGTTACAAGAGCGGCAGGGAAGGCGACTGGCCTGTTACCGGTTTTTCACCACGAAAACAGAATATCAGCATTTATATCATGCCGGGGTTTTCAAAGTATAAGAAACAGCTGGCCAGGCTGGGAAAGCACAGGCACAGCGTGTCCTGCTTGTATATAAAGAGACTGGCGGATGTCGATATTGATATACTGCAAGAGGTGGTGAGGGACTCTGTAGAGATAATGAAAGAAATGTACCCAGTAAAATAAAGGTGAACCTATGAAAATTTGGTACCAGAGCTTTACCGACCAGGCACTTGCCCCCGTATACCTCGAGCACCTTGCCAGCTTTATGAATGAGCATGCCAGCGAGGGAACCGAGATTCATTTTAAAACCATTACACCACCCGATGACTACGCCCACGCCCTCTCCGAATGGCGCTGTGGTCGTGAGGCCATCGCCAATGCCATTCACGCTACCGATGAAGGTTACGACGGCTACCTGATGGGGCACTTCCAGGATTCTGGCCTGTACGAGGCCAGGGCGGCCGCAGGTATCCCGGTGATTTCACTGGGCGAGGCTTCCATGTTGTATGCCTGCCAGATGGGTTTTCGTATTGGTCTTATTACCATCAACCCCCGTTTTATCCCGATTCACGAACATCAAATCAGGAAATATGGCCTGCAGGACAGGGTCACCCTGGTTCACGCGATGACCTTTGACCCGGGCGAACTGGTATCCGCCTTTGGTGATGACAGCAAGGTTGAAGCGGTCAGGGAAAAGTTTGAGGAGCAGGCACTGCCGCTGGTAAAAGCCGGTGTAGATGTGCTGGTACCTGCGGGTGGTATCCCGATGCTGTTGCTTTCAAGAATAAAGGCACATGAAATCGCCGGGGCTCCTGTATTAAATGGGCTTCCCGTGACATTAAGGATGTGTGAGCTGGCTATCGAGATGAAGCAAAAGTTTGGTACCGATACCAGCCGCAGCAGTGATTTTGTGCGCCCCCCGCGGGAAGTCCTTGATACGTTTTTGAACTATCCGGGCAAGGGCTAGCTTTACTCAGCCGGGCAATTCTCTTGAGCCCAGGTAATCGATAAAACTGCGAATGTTCAGGGACACGTTTTTCCGAGACGGAAAAACAGCGTAGATACCTGACGACCTGCTCATGTGCTGCTCGAGGAGGCGGGTGAGATGCCCCTGCCGAATAGAGTTTTCTACCATAAAATCCGGTAGGCAGGTGATACCCAGGCCTGCTATGGCCATGTCCCGGGCAATCTCGCCACTGTTCACGTGTAATACCTGTCTGCCCAGCTTGACCCTGCTCCTTGAAGCCTGGTCAAAGGGCCATCTCTCGCCATAGGCGGGCACGTTATCAACAATACAGTGGTGATTTTTTAGATCTGCCGGTGAGCCGGGTTCACCGTGCATGTTGAGATAGCCAGGTGATGCGACGACCATTGTCCTGGTGTCTCCCAGTTTCCTGGAAACCAGCGTTGAGTCAGACAGGTTGCCGGCACGAATTGCAATATCAAAGCCCTCGGCAACCAGGTTGACGTTACGATCGGAAGCAAGTAACTCAATATTAACCTGCGTGTGTTCTGTCATGTATGCCGCGAGAATATCCACGAGCCAGTAACGTGTCAGGTAGGAAGGGGCAGTTATACGTAAATTGCCAGTGGGCTCGCGGCCGCTATTTTCATCTTTGCCTTGCAGGCTTTTGAGCTCCTGCAGCAGGTTTTGCATCGTGGCAAGGGACTTTGTTCCTTCTGTGGTAAGACTGAGATGGCGCGTGGTCCTGTTAAACAGGCGTGTTCCCATCCAGTCTTCCAGCTGCGCGACATGGCGGCTGGCCGCCGAGGTGGAGATGTTCAGCCTGCGCGCAGCCGCCGCAAAGCTCTTCTGGTTTGCGACCTCGGTAAACACTTCGATAGCTCGCAACTGGTTCATAATATTATCCCGTTTTATGCAACATTGTTTTTCAATTAAACAGGATTATCATGAAAACAACAATAGTCTATATTGTTCGTCAATATTAAACATCCGGGAGTGCCTGCCACATGAACGAGATAGAAAAAAAACTGTCGCGAAGAGGCTTCGTCAGGTCAACACTTGGCACCGCCGGCCTGGTCGGATTAAGCGGTTTAAACCTGGCTGCACATGCCAATGACCAGCAGGCGGAGAACGCTGAGAAGACAATGGAGTCGAGCAGGGATCTGCCCTACATCGCGATGACCGAAGATGGGCCACTTTACCCACCCGTGGAAATACCCTGGATGGACGACCTTACCTCGATAAACAATGGTCGCGCCCAGGGCCGGGTGCTGCATCTTTTCGGGCAGGTGTTGTCCCGTCATGGCCGACCATTGCAAAACGCCATCGTGGAAATTTGGCAAACAGATATTAATGGTCATTACCTTCACCCAAGAGCGTGGGGCCAGGACAAGCTTGATCCGCACTTTGGATACTTCGGTAAAGTAAAAACGAACAGGGAAGGTTACTACAGTTTCAAGACAATCCGTCCGCGCTGGTACTCCCTGCCGCCCTTTGGAGGAGACACACGCGGTCATATTCCCCGGGCTGCACATATCCATATCAAGGTTAAACACGTCGAGCACGGTGTTTCCACCACCGAGGCTTACTTTGAAAACGCTTCCCACGAAGAAATTGCACCTAAAGACGTGGTGTTCCTCAGTCGGCCAAAGAAGGTAAGGGATGTGATCGTGCTGGAGGAGAATTCTCCACGGGATTACCCGGGAATGGATATCGATTTTGAGAAGGACGCTATTTGCTGCCGTTACGACATGGCGTTCCTGCTGTAAAGAAACACCTGCCAGCTGCTTTTTCTCAAGGTGCGTTCCTGGTGATCATAACTCCGAGCACATTGGCAACGAGGAAACCCAGGGCCAGCGAGACAATTGTGTCGTTATAGGCAAAGCCAACTATTGAGCATACCAGGATGGTGACCACACCATTCAGCAGCCCCTGGGTTGAAGCTGCAACACCTGCAATGTGGCCAAGCGGGTTCATTGCAATCGCATTCAAGTTACCAAAAGCAAAACCGGTAAAGAAAAACATGACCACCATCACGCTCATGAATAGCCACAGTGGAGGATTCCCCTTCAATGCCAGGTAAAACAATAGCAACAGGCTGCTCAATATTACCGTTGCAAGCATCGACAGTTTACTCAGGGGGCGCGTACCAAGACGCTTGACGAATTTTGCGTTGAGGATAAAGGCTGCGCCCATGGACAGGGAGAGAATGGCAAAGTAAAGGGCGAAGAGCTGACCTGACGCGTAGATACCGAAGAATATCTGGGCGCAAGTCACCAGGAAACCGACAAATGCCCCGTTGACCAGGCCGGCAGCGAGGGTAAATCTCAGCGACGTGGGGTTGCGACAGGTTTCGCTGACCCCTGCCCAGGTGGTTTCAAGGTTGATTGGAATGCGGGCAGACTCGGCAAGCGTCTCTTCCTGCCGCATCCAGAACCAGGCAAGCATGACCAGGGCGAGTAAAGCAAATATAGCGAATATCACCCGCCAGTGCGCCACGGCCAGGACGGCCTGGCCCATGACAGGCGCAACACAGGGCACCAGGATAAACACTGACATCGAAAGGGAAATGATCCTTGCCATGGGGACTTCATCGTACTGGTCCCGGATCAGCGCAATCACCACCACTTTCATGGCGGCCACGCCAATGCCCTGGATTAACCTGCCAAGTAGCATCAGGTGAAAATCATGGGTAAAGGTAGATAGCAGGCTGCCACTGAAAAAAATCAGGATGCCGATGGCCGCGGTCGGTTTTCTGCCAATACGATCAGACACGGGGCCATAAAAAAACTGTGCCAGGGTCATGCCGAGAAATAGCACTGAAATCACCAGCTGAATGTCATTCTCCCTTGCCACGTTCAGCTCATCGCTCATTATTGGCAGGGCGGGCAACATCATGTCAATGGAAAGGGCGACCAGGGCCATCAGGAACGCGGTGAGGAGGACAAACTCCAATTCCGAGATAGCAGGTTTTTTCTGCGGGCAATTTTGAGCCAGGTTATTCATATTTGAACCAGGTTAGTCACAGGTGACAAAACAGCCATGAGCAATGACTAAACCAGTGCCAGGCATATGCTGTACACCAGGGGGTTGCAGCCCCGGTGTAGAGGGTCAGGTATTATAGATGAAATGAGGGCGCGGTTTCGCCGATACAGGGTCGACTAGGAAAATTTTTCTACCTGGCACATGAGACCTTTCAGGTTGGTTGCACCCATTCCGGGATCAAGAGGCCCCGCATCGTCGGTAAGGACATTAATATTAGAGCCTAGCTGTATATCTGCATCCGTCCTGTCTTTTTCCGGGAACCACCAGCCAAATTCCGCGCTGACCACCCTCGGGTCAACGATATCGGTGACCATGGCTTTAAAGCGCACCTTGCCTCGGGGTGACTCAATCGTTACCCAGTCTCCGTTCTCTATACCTCGCTGGGCGGCGGTATCCGGGTGTATCTCCACCAGCGGATCAGGGTGAGATTTCCTCAGGTAATCGGACTGGCGATGCTCAGAGCCAAAATAGTTAAATATACGTTGCCCGGTAATGAGGATCAGCGGGTATTTTTCGACGAATTCAGCTTCCCGCGCGGGGCTCTCAGGTGGTTCCACGTAACCGGGCAAGGGGTCGTAGCCCCATTCCTCGTACTGGTGCAGGTAAAAATCCAGCTTGCCCGACTTTGAATTAAAGCCTTCAGTTTCATGTTTTCGAAACCTTGGTTCTGTCTGCAGATAGGGCATATCCTTGAACTTCTCCCAGTCCAGGCCAATGGGCTCAAGAATATGATCAAGGGAGTCGTAATAGTCCTCCCAGAAATACTCTTCAAAACCCAGCTTTCTACCCAGCTCGTTTAATATCATGTGATCGGAACGGGCTTCGCCCTCTGGTTCGACAACCAGGTTCCTGGGGAAAACAAAGCCATGAACCTTCCAGTAATCAGCAATGTTGTCGTTCTCCAGCCAGGTTGCTGCAGGCAGCACGAGATCGGCGAGCTCCGTCGTCGGCGTGGGAAAGACATCTATGGCAGCAAAAAACTCGAGCTTGTTTTTCAGGATATCGTATACACGCCTGGAATTTTCCCGCGCATTGAGGGAATTACTGGCAAATACCACCATCGCGCGTACCTGGTAGGGGTCGGCGTGTTCAATCGCATCCCACACCACGTGCGGCGTGATGCGATTGATGACTGCGCCAAGCTTGTACTTGTCGCCGCCCAGCAGTTTATCCTTCTGCTCCGGCGGCAGTTTACTGAACAGCGAAAACTCCGAGCGTGGCATACCGGGGGGTAATCCGAAAATCACGTTTCCGCCCGGGACATCCAGGTTGCCGGTCAATGCGACCAGGTAAATTAGTGCGCGGTCCGCGTCTACGCAATTGATGTTTTGTTCAATGCCAACACCCCACTGCAGGGCCGCGGGTTTTGTCGTCGCATACAGGCGGGCTGCCTCGGCGATTTGTTCTTTCGGCACCCAGGTAATTTGCTCTACACGCTCAAGGGGAAACTCCTGCAGGCGTTCCACGAACTTGTCAAAACCAGTTGTGTATTTTTCCACGAATTCCTTGTCGTAAAGATCTTCGTCAACAATGACTTTCATCATGCCCATTGCCAGTGCCGAGTCTGTCGCCGGTCGAAGTTGCAGCCACATATCGGCGCGGTCCACCAGTTTTGTGCGACGGGGATCAATAACAATATGCTTGGCCCCGTCTTTCAGGGTGTGAGCCAGGTTGATGCCCTTGTTTTCATCAGGGTTTGAAATAAGATGATTTGCACCCCAGGAGATAACGCACTTCGGGCGATTGTCGTAATCCACCATGGGAATTTCCATGCCCATAACCTTGGAAATAGCAATACGGGGCAGGTAGCACATGTGACCTGGTGTCAGCACATTGGGAGTGCCAAAGAGATTGGCGACACGATAGACAAAGCGGTGAAAATCCCGGCCTGTGCCGTGGCCCATGACGACGGATTCGGCACCGGATTCTTCCTTGAACTGGTTCATTTTATCAGCCAGCATGGTCAGCGCTTCATCCCATGATATACGTTCCCACTTTCCTTCTCCCCTGGCGCCAACCCGCTTCTTTGGGTACAGCAAGCGGTCAGGGTGGTACTGCATATCGAGGAAACCGTGGGCCTTTTTACAGGTGTAGCCCTTGCTAACCGGGTGTTCCTTGTCCGGTTTAATCTTCGTTACCTTGCCGTTTTCGACCTCGGCATAAATGCCGCAGCCGCCGTGGCCACAGGAGCGGCAAATTGTTCGAACGAGATTTTTATTTTCACCAGTCATTTTTTTTAACGCAATGTTATGTATGCAGGATGGCTTTATGATAAAGCAAAATGACCGGCTAAGGGGTTATAGCTTGCGGCTTTTTTGTTATAGCTGGGACTGAACCAGGGGGAATGGCTTAAACCAGTTTGCTGGCCTCATTCTTCAGGGTATCCAGCATGATCCTGGCGGCCGGGGAAAGGGTATTGATGTCCTTGTAGGTGACGCCAATGGGACCGAATGAAGTATTAACCGGGGTATCAAGCCGCGTGAGCAGGCCAAGTGAAATATATGGCAAGACCGCCTGGTAGGGCAGGAAAGTCAGCATGTCAGTTTTCAACATGAGCGACAGGTTGAGATGCAGGGAAACAGATTCAACCACTGAGCGGGAAGGGGGTTCCAGGTCCTCGCTGGCGAACACCCGGTCAAAAAGCTCACGCAAAAAGGTTTGTGGGCCGGGAAGTATCCACTGGTAGTTCACCAGCTCAGAAAGGGGAATATTAGTTGAGCCGGCCATCGGGTGATCGACGCGAGCGGCAATACACATTTGATCTTCGTACAGCACT
>CAZXDV010000037.1:0-16653 GCA_964639535.1 uncultured Enterobacteriaceae bacterium
AATCGCGCTTGTTCTGCATGTATATGAGGCTGGTAATTTGTTCGGAAACCAGGCCCATCAGGAAAATGGTCATCGCGGTGGTGAACAGCAGGGCGCTCATATTGGTGAAACGACCGGCAGTTATGTAGGTATACATGTAATACCCGATACCGGTGGTGAAAATCATGCCGCTCACGGGCAGGAAAATCTTCAACGGGGAATAGAGGGTGCCAATCTTGAACAGGATCATCAGGAACCTCACACCATCCCTGAATAACTTGATGTGGCTTTTGCCGATCCTTTTCTCTGCCTTGATTGGTACATAGGTCACAGAATAGCCTGAACGAAAAAAAGCCATAGTAGAAGTCGTGGGGTAGGAAAAACCATTGGGCAGTAAATGCAAAATTTCCTTGAAACACGAAGCCCTGACTGCACGCAGTCCCGAAGTCAGGTCATAGATCTTACGACCTACAATAAAGGAGGCAAAAACATTGTAAAACGTATTGGCAAGCAATCGCGCAGTACTCGCGTGACTGTCCCTTGACCTGGCTCCCACTGCCATATCGTAGCCGGCATCCAGTTCCCTGATTAACTTCTCAACATCCTCGGCCCTGTGCTGCCCGTCCGCATCCATGAACACGATATATTCTGATTCGCTTGCGCGGGCGCCGGCCTTGATCGCGGCACCGTTACCCATGGAATAGGGATGATGAATGGTGATTGCCTTTTCCAGGCTTTCCGTCATTGCCCCCGTGCCATCTTCAGAACCATCATCAACGAGGATAAGCTGGTACCCGGGGTAGCGCTCCTCCAGGCTCGGCAGCAACTTCTCCAGTCCCGCGGCCTCGTTCTTGGCCGGAATAACAATGCTTACTTTGGTGTCTTGCATGGCATCAGTTTACCATTTCTTCTTTCAATGTCGCGGCCCGCTGCCGCGCCTCGTTGATGAATTTCACATGAACATCAAATTTATCATTCTCTTCCAACAGCTGGATTACCAGTAACATTTCTTCCTTCATGTTCATTTTTTCGTAGTACAGTGCCATTGTGCGCAGGTCATCGACCACCGAATAAACCGCCAGCGCCTGCTTTAGCACCTCGATGGCAGCGAGGTAATCCCCCCTGTAATCGGCAAGAAAGCGGGCGTAATCGACAAGTACCGACCTTTTAAAATATCCGTAGACATTTTGATTCTCTGAAACTGACCTGACCATCAAAAGGTAGCTGTTTTCATCCAGCAGGCAGTCTCCGTTTATATAGCAATTGGTATAAGTCTCGAAAATGTTGGCCATGCCGACGTTGAACCTGCATGTTTTCAGATCTTCAATGAGTTGCGATACCAACTCTTTGGGTGGTTCTGTACCCGTCTGCATGTAAACCTGGATGGCGCCCATTTTTCCGCTCATGTCGTTGAAAGGGAGCGTTTCTATCTGGCGAAAATAATGCACCGCCAGGTCGCGGTACTTGTCCCTCTCCTCGCCCGGCTCTGTCACGATAGCGTAGGCCTTTAGAATCTGGCCGGCGCGATAATTTGCCCGGGGTGATCCGGGGTTATTTATTGCTTCTATCAGCTGCATACGGCTATCTGAGGACCAGGTATGGCTCAGTGACCGGGTTGATGCAGTAAACCCAAGCAGGAATACCGCCGCGAGGGCGTATAAATACCTGGAATACTTTTTCAACCAGTGATGGGCAGCAAGTGTGAATGCCAGTAGCAACCCGATACATGGCAGGTAATTCCGATGGAAGAACTTCAACTCAAGGCCGTAAACCGTCGACTCGGGAATGTGTCCGGCAAAAAACCACAGGATCCCCAGGCATACCAGTGGCAAAAGCTTTCTGATGGCGAATGCCGCAGCCAGTAACAGGATAAGAACCACGAGGCTGGCCAGGGTGGAAGAAGGACTTAACAGCGATTCGGACACCAGGAAGCTATCCTGGTAGACCCCCATGTAACGTGAATCGGGAACCACGGTTTTAATAATGTAATCCAGGACTATCCTGAATTCAGTCATGAGGCGATGAATCGGTCCAAAGGTCCTCACTTCGTAGGCAGCGGTAATAAAGGAGGGCTTGTATATTACGTATGCCAGGGCCCCGAACCAGGGTGCAGCAAGTATCGACCATAGCCCGACCAGGGAACGAAACTCCATGCTGGAGTTAACCCGGAATTTAAATACCAGCCATTCGACCAGGAAAATATAAAGGCTGAGGACAACGGCAATTTCTTTTGTAAAAAGACCCAGCGCCCATGACACGAGTAGTGCAGCAACCAGCAGCAGGGTATTACGGTCAAAACGCTGGCACTCGCGGATCTTTATGTAAATACATATCGCAACAAGTACAAACGTGCTTGAAAGGGAAGTCATGCGCTGCACGATGTAGGCCACCGCGGTGACATTGATTGGATGAATCAACCATAGCGTGCTGACAACGAGAGCAAGGTTTCTTGATTCGCGCCTGTCCTGGTAGCCGGAATGATGCAGCAGGCGACCCAGGACGAAAAACACGAGACAGGCGTTGAACAAATGTATAAGTAGATTGGTGACCTTCATCCAGAAGGTCGACATGCCCGTGGACAGGTAGTTAAAGGCAAAGCTAATCATCGCCACCGGGCGTCGCAGCGGACCACTGTGGCTGCTGAAGGCCGCCTGCTGCAGGTTGTCCAGGCTCAGCGATTCTATCTTCAGCAGGTCATTATTTGCGATGTTCGCCTTGTCATCAAAGAGGAACCCGCCACCAAGCGCAGGGTAGTAAGCCCATGTACAGAGTAATAATGGTATTACAAGTATTAACCTGGAATGGAATGAGCTGGTCATATTTCGGACAAAAAAAATGCCCCGCAAAAATTGCGGGGCATTCCAATCACAAAAAACTGATTGTTTACGCTGGATGCTTACTTACAGGAAGCGGGCATCAGCTTTGAAGGTGTACCGGAACAATCCCAGGTAACAACACCGGTGTTGGTGTCAAGAGACGGGGTCAGTGTCAGGGTCACGCTACCTGGAATGGAAGCACTACCGTTAACTGTAATCAGACCGTTCGCACTCACGTTACTTGAGGTAGCCACGTGCTGTCCGGAAGTGTTGATAGACAGACCGTTACCTGCACCAGTCAGGGTACCCTGTACCTGTGCAAACTCAGCAATGTTAATCTTTGCGTCAGCACCGGCCAGGATCAGCTCGGATACTTTTGCACGGTTGGTGTAGTCCTGGTAGGCGGGAAGCGCTACGGCGGCCAGAATACCGATAATCGCAACAACGATCATCAGCTCGATGAGGGTAAAACCCTTTTGAAGTGTATTCATTATGTCACTCTCCAAGTGTTATAAAATGTAAAACGTATTGTACAAGACGTTAAGTCACGCATAGCTGGTAAAGCACAGAATGTGCCAGACCCACCCACGGAACCATGTCCAGGGTCAGCAAACTGATTCTAACCAGCTGTTTTATAACATATTAATTAATACGCCTGGCACCAGGGGAGCGCGCCTGGCATAGGCCAGCCTGTCACCTTTTCCAGCAAAAGTGACAATTTTTGTCAGTTTTTTTGAAAAATTTTGTCAGTTTTCCCGGCTTCGCTCAGCAGGTATGCGGCGCCGTCACCGCCGGCATCGGCCAGCACGCGGAGTCTATCCATGGCCTCTTCCTCCCTGTCCAGCAATATCAGCATGCCGACCAGGTAATAATCCAGGTTCCAGAGTTGAGCAACAGACAGGCTTCCATCGACCCGCCGTGCATCGGTCCATGCTAACAGCGGTTCAAGAATTTTCTCGAGCTCAATAAAGTCACAGCGACGTTCCCCGTAAGTGCTTAGAAAGATGTCCATCGCATTGGATGTCAGGTGCGGCTTGAACAGGTTGATGTCATTGTTGAATAGCTGGTACTCAATTGCCGGTATACCCTGCCCGAGTTCGCAATAGAGGTAATAGCGCTGAATCTTTAGCGGCATGGCAAACCTGGGACGCGCATTGATGATTGCACCATTTACCTGCAGCGCCGTGTTGATATCCCCCTGCCTTACCAGGCGCCCTGACATCTCAAGGTTAAGACGAACCGAGTAAGGGTGATGCTTGTAAGCATTTAACAGGATTGCATCGTATGAGGACCAGGTTCGCGATTGAAAAAAACTGGCATGGACCAGGAACGCCGTATAAACACAAAACACGAGTATACCGAGACTTGGATTCAGCCTGGGCCACGCGAACAGGCGCAGGATACCCGTGACAGCCAGTACCACGCCGATGGAAGGAAAATAGTTCCTGTGGCGATAAAATATCTCCAGCGGAATGATCGTGCTTTCCAGGGTATGTGCCATGAAAAAAAACAGGACCCCCAGTGAAATTAACCTGTTCCGCGTTTTTAAATTCACCAGTGCAAACAGCGAAAGTGCGGCGATGAGAAAAACCGAAAACAGCGTTCTAATTTCAAACAGGCTTTTTTGAACCAGGACATCATCACGAAAAATACCGGTCTCGGTAAAAAATGGCAGGAAGGACTCGCGCAGGTAATGGAAAATCACGCTGGACTGGGTCAGCAGTCGTTCCTGCATGGTATAGGAACGCGCCGAGTAGTCGATATAACCTGCCTGTTGAAGATAAAACAACGATGCAATGCCAAGAGGTATACCCAACAATGCTCCCCAGCGGGCCAGCATGCCAGGCTTTAAGGTGTCAAAAAGGCAGGCTTCGAGGAAAAGCAGCACCAGCGGTAATACCAGCCCATTTTCCTTGCTCAGTACTGCAAGCACCCAGCAAAGCACAACTACAAGTGACCATCCAATCACCGCCGGGCCGGTTCGGTTTATCAAGCTACGCAGGTGTATGTAAGCCAGGCAGGCAGCAAGCATGGAGGTGGTAGCCAGTAGCGTCGCGCGTTGAATGACGTAGAGCACGGTTTCAGTGTTAACCGGGTTAAGCATCCACAGCGCGGTTGCAGCCAGGGCAAGAAAAGCAGCGGAGTCCGGGTTACCGGCGAGCCGAAATATGTTTGCCAGTAGCAGGTATAGCAACAGGGCATTAACAAGATGAATCGCCAGGTTAAGCAATTTCATTTCCCGGACTTCCAGCGAGTCACCCATGACACGCTGCATGGCAAAACTCGCCATGGTCACCGGCCGCCCGAGAGGGCCACCCTGGTTTTCAAGAATTGCCGTACGATACTCAGGTTCATCACCCAGTAACGGCCCCAGGTTTCGATGATCGTCATGAACGAGCGGCCCTGTCATGCCCGGCCAGAGAGCAATGCAGGCTAGAACCATTATCAACGCAAGTAGGGCTGCCGGAATGGCTGAAAGTAAGGGTTTTAATAGCAGGCCCTGCCCGTGCAGGGTGCTTTGCCGGTTCATTTCTTGATGTTCAGCTTTTGCAGGCGATACCTGAGTTGCCGAAAACTCAGTCCCAGCTTCTTCGCGGCTGCGGTTCGATTCCACTGGGTATCTTCAAGGGCATCCATGATCCTTTGCCTTTCTACCTCGTCGAGATAGGTATTGAGCTGCCCGGTATTTTCTTTGTCCCCGTCGAGCATCGAGCCCGATTCACTCACCTGTTGTGGAATGTCCAGGTCATCCTCGGAAATCTCCTCTCCATCACTGAGTGCCACTGCCCTTTCGATGATGTTTTCAAGTTCCCGAATATTTCCAGGGAATTCATAGGATTCAAGGGCCGCCAGCGCACCACTCGTCAAACGCCTGGCCCGGGTGTCATTTACTGCGGAAATCTTGTTCAAAATATAGCCGGCGAGTCCTGCTATGTCTTCCTTGCGCTCTCGCAGGGGCGGCACATTCAGCTCGATAACATTGATCCTGTAATACAGGTCCTGCCTGAAATCACCATCGTGCACAAGGCGGGACAGGTTCTTGTGTGTCGCGCTGAGTATACGAACATCAACCGGTATCTCGTGGGTATCCCCTATTGGCCTGATACTTTTCTCCTGCACCGCTCGTAAAAGCTTCACCTGCATATGCAAAGGCAACTCGGCAACTTCGTCAAGAAAGATAGAGCCCCCGTCCGCCGCCTGGAAAAAGCCGGCCTTGTCGGAACTTGCACCGGTGAAACTACCCTTCTTGTGCCCGAAAAATTCACTTTCCATGAGGTCCTCCGGAATAGCACCGCAGTTCACCGGTATAAAAGGTTTTTCGGCCCTCGGCCCAATCCTGTGAATCATTCGCGCAACCAGTTCCTTACCAGTTCCTGATTCACCGCCGATGCACACGGGGGCCTGGCTACGTGATAAGCGTGCGATCTTTGCACGTAATTCTTCTATGGCCACGCTGTTACCGACAAAATCCTCCTGTGGACTTCCGGTTCGTGTACCGGACAATTTCAGGGCACTGTTAATAAGCGTACGTAGCAGGCCAAGATCGATAGGTTTGCTTAAAAAATCAAAGGCACCGGCCTTGAGTGACTGAATTGCTGTCTCCATGTTGCCATGGGCCGTGATAACTGCGACCGGCATGCCGGGCCATTTATCCTGCACGTAGGAAACCAGGCTGATGCCATCGCCATCGGGCAAGCGCATGTCAGTCAGGCAAATATCAAAGGAACTTTCATCAAGGGACGACTTGGCTGCGGCAATGTCGCCAACACAGGTGCATTGAATATCCATCCTGTTTAGCGTGATTTCGAGTAGCTCCCGAATATCGGGTTCGTCATCAATTATTAGGGCGGTAAATGCCATATCAACTACATGATATTATGCTGCTTTTCATAATGCGAAAAATAAATCCGAAAGCAGCAGCCTTCGGGTGTGTTTTCTTTCAGGCTGAGAGTTGCCTGGTTTGCCTCGCATAACTCGCGAGCAATATACAATCCCAGGCCGCTGCCCTTTGAACTGGTGGTAAAAAAGGGCTCGAATAGCTGTTCCTCCGCCTTGCCATCAATTCCACTACCTGTGTCACAGATGTCGATATAACAACGCTGCGAATCGCTTACCACGCCACATTGAATTTCCAGTAATGGTTCCCTGGTACTGTAGCGAGCGCCATTCTCACACAAGTTCCACATCACCTGCCGTAGCTGCTCGGGGTCGATCTTGACATTGATATCCCTTGAAGCCAATGAAAGTACGATGCTGGAATCATCAAGCTTGCTTTGCTCGCTGAATTCTTTTTTGAATTTCTCCAGCCATTCGCCAATATTCACTTCGGTGGGAACCGCCTGTTGACGACGGCTTATTCCAAGAACGTTTTCAATGATACTGTTCACCCGGCGAGACTGCTCGTCAATGATAGTCACCAGCCGATGGTTTTCTTCAGAGATCGAGTCCGATTCATTTAACAGTTGCCCGGCATGACTGATTGCGCCAAGTGGATTACGAATTTCATGGGCAATACTCGCGGTTAGCCTGCCCAGTGATGCCTGTTTCATTTGCTGGGCTCGTTGACGCATGGTCGAAACATCCTCGAGAAAAACCAGCACGCCGAACTTGTTCTCCAGGCTCAGCCTGGTAAATGAAGCGAGAATATCCACCCGGTGATGTCCAAGGTTCAACAACTGGCTCGGCTTGCCCTGGTCATCCATCCACTGTTTCAGCATGTCAGCCAGTTCACTGGAAACGTCAGCGAGGGATAAAATGCGATTGCCTGCATCCACGCCCAGCAGTTGCTTGGCTGACTCATTGGCAAGAATCACATTGAGCTCATCATCCAGGACCAGGATTCCGGACTGAAGTCTCTGTACTATGTGTTCATTGAGGATGGCCAGGTTCTCAAGGTCAACTGCTCTCTCCTCGGCGAGGGCTTCAGATACCGCCACGCGATTGGCGAGAGCGTGACTGATTGCGGAAGTGGCAAAAAAAGTAATTCCGAGAAAGCCCGCGTGGGTGTAATTGGGAATGGAATTAAAGTGATAGAGCTGCACGTACACCTCGTGTCCGAGCGCAAGGATTGTAGCAATCGCGGCATAGAGAAAAGCAATCTTTCCTGAACTCAGCAGGCTACCCCCCGCCACTGCTATCACCAGCAACATGCCAAAGCCACTGTTAAGGCCGGCACTGGCGTACATCATCAACGTTATGATGCATATATCGAACACGACATTAGCTGCAACCTGGATCGAATAGGCTGGCTTGCGCAGGCGAACAATTAGCTGCGCCGCTACGGAAACAAGCAGGTAAACGTGAGAGCTAATTGCAAAAAGGGTGCTGTCATAGCCACCCAGGGGCTCGGGCAGCTGGCCAATCCAGTAAAGGGAGACAAACAGGAAAGACACCAGGAAGCGGTAAAAGTTGTAATAAGTCAGGGCTTCCCACGAAACCCTGCTCGATCCATCCGTTGCTGGTGTAGTCAGGCTCATTCTGCGTTTTGCTCTTCCAGTAACTTGTGTTCTGCACTGCAGAAGAATTGATCGGCTGACTTCACCGCCTCGCTTTCCGGCACGTGCAGCTGGCAATAGCTGCATTTAACCATCGCCGAGGACTCCAGCCTTGCCGACGCTGGTCCTGTCGACGAGGAAGCAGCAAGGATCCGCCGTAAAAGCATGATAACCATGAACACAACAAGGCCGATAATTAACAGGCGTAGCATTTAAATCATCCTTATACTGGGCAAAATGACCTTATTTAATTAAACTTTCTCAAATTCCGACGATACATTATCTAGGTAATCCATCAACCCGGGATAATTTCCCATCAATTATAAGGACTTGTAAATGAATCTTCATGAGTACCAGGCCAAGTTGTTGTTTGAGGATTATGGTATCCCCGTACCACCGGGCAAACCGGCGCATTCCGTGAACGAAGCTGCCAGGTGCGCGGCCGACCTGGGTGGCGATGCCTGGGTGGTCAAGGCACAGGTTCACGCTGGTGGTCGCGGCAAGGCCGGGGGCGTCAAGCTGGTTAATGGCAAGGAAGAACTGGAAGAGTATGTAAAAAGCCTGTTGGGCACGCGGCTTGTAACGAAACAGTCTGGTCCGGCCGGCAACCCGGTCGACTGCGTGCTGGTGTCATCTCTGTCGGAGATCGAATCCGAACTATACCTTGGCATGCTGGTGGAACGCGGGCAGCGTCGCATCGCGGTGATGGCATCCCGCGCCGGCGGCATGGACATTGAAGAAGTCGCAGCAACCGAACCCGAAAAAATATTTACCTTCATGGTCGATCCCATCATGGGTCTTCAGGATTACCAGTGCCGGCAGCTGGGTTTTCAGCTGGAGTTTGACAGTAAACAACAAAAACAGCTGGCCACGATCCTCAAGGGCATTTATCGCCTGTTCGTTGAAAAAGACCTGAGCCTGGTTGAAATCAACCCCTTGATTATTACCAAGAGTGGAGACCTTGAAGCACTTGATGCAAAGGTGTCGGTGGATGATAACGCTCTTTATCGACAGGCAAACCTTGAGGAATGGAGAGATGCGGCGCAGGAAGACGAAAAGGAAAATGCTGCGAGAAAATTTGACCTCAACTATATATCACTGGATGGCAATATCGCCTGCATGGTAAACGGAGCCGGACTCGCCATGGCAACCATGGATGTCATCAAGCTGCACGGCGGAGAACCGGCAAACTTTCTTGACGTGGGTGGCGGAGCAACCAAGGAAAGAGTTGCCGAAGCATTCAAGCTGATCGTATCTGATAAAAAAGTAGAAGCTATCCTGGTAAATATTTTTGGTGGGATTGTCAGGTGTGACCTTATCGCTGAAGGTATTATTGCGGCGGTGAAGGAGGTTGGTGTTGAAGTTCCGGTAGTAGCACGGCTCGAGGGTACAAATGTCGACGACGGTAAAAAATTGTTAAACGAAAGTGGCCTGAAAATTATCTCTGCAGACGACCTCACCGATGCAGCAAATAAAGTAGTTGCCGCCGTAAGTGGAGGTTCCAACTAATGTCTATCCTGGTAAATAAAGATACGCGTGTACTCGTACAGGGCTTTACGGGTCGCCAGGGCACATTTCATGCTGAACAGGCGATTGAATACGGTACCCAGGTAGTTGGTGGTGTCACGCCAGGTCGCGGTGGAGAAACTCATCTTGACCGGCCCGTATTTGATACCGTGGCTGACGCCGTGGCCGAGACCGGCGCTGATGCTTCCATGATCATGGTGCCCGCCGCCTTTGCCGCAGAGGCCGTTACCGAGGCTGCCGCCGCAGGCATCAAGCTGATCGTGTGCATCACCGAGGGCATACCGGTCATAGACATGGTCAAGGTCCGGGCCAATCTCGACCAGTACCCCGGCACCCGGCTTATTGGACCGAACTGCCCGGGAATTATTACACCGGGCGAATGCAAGATCGGTATCATGCCAGGCAATATCCACACGGCAGGAAAAGTTGGCATTGTTTCCCGTTCAGGCACCCTGACCTACGAAGCCGTTCACCAGACAACCCTGGCGGGTCTTGGACAGACCACCTGCGTGGGGATAGGCGGAGACCCAATTCATGGTATGAACTTTATTAACTGCCTTGAGCTCTTCCAGGAAGACTCCCGCACGGAAGGTATTATCATGGTCGGAGAAATTGGTGGATCAGCCGAGGAGGAGGCAGCCGCGTTCATCAGCGAAAATGTGACCAAGCCGGTGGTCGGTTATATCGCCGGCGTCACCGCCCCACCAGGAAAACGCATGGGTCACGCCGGCGCCATCATATCCGGCGGTAAAGGCACGGCCGATGACAAGTTTGCCGCGCTTGAGGATGCAGGTGTAAAAACCGTGCGCTCTCCTGCCGAGCTGGGCGCCGCAATTGCTTCAAAGCTGTCATAGGCTGCAGCCACAGCGCTCGCCTGCTACCAGTTCCTTGCCGGGATAAGAACAGGATCAAAGCATAAGCCGGCTATCGCGATTTTGCAGGCTACAGGGCCTGCTGAATCGGGTGCACTCGGGGCTGTGAATCTATTACCATTCATTCCATGAAAATTGCCATCGCCCAGGTCAATCTATGTGTCGGCGCCATAGCCGCCAATACAGACACTGTTCTTTTAAATATTGAGCAAGCCAGGCAGGCCGGTGCCGGCCTGGTTGTCTTTCCGGAACTGACGCTGACCTCCTATCCTCCCGAGGATCTCCTGTTGAGAGAGGATCTCTATCGCCAGATTGAGATCGCCATGGAGCAGCTTCTAGTCGCGAGCAAGGGAATCGGCGTGATTTATGGCTTCCCCGAGAAAACCCGGGAAGGTTTATTTAATACCTGCGTCTACATCAAGGACGGCGCAGAACTGTGCCGCTATCGCAAGCAGGCATTACCGAATTACGGTGTCTTTGACGAGAAACGTTATTTCGAGCCGGGTGATTCTGCCGTCATTTTTGACCTCGACTCCATTCCAACGTCGATGAGCATCTGCGAGGACATCTGGACCGACGAGCCGGCGCTCCACGCCGCCAGTAAAGGTGCAGCCCTGTTAATAAATATCAATGCGTCTCCCTACCATGCGCGAAAGCTCGATGAACGCGAGCATGTTGCAAGGGAACGGGCAATGCAAAGCGGACTGGACATACTCTATGTCAACCTGGTGGGTGGCCAGGATGAACTGGTGTTTGACGGCGGTTCCATGATCGTTAACAGCAAGGGCGACATTGTTTACCGGGCCCCGCACTTTGAAGAGGGCCTTTACCTTGTGGAAGTCAGCATGGGTGATGATGGGCTGCTATATCATCCCGAACATCCCCCGGTACCGGCACCTGGCAAGCTATCGGATATTTACAGTGCACTGGTAATGGGTGTAAGGGACTATGTTCACAAGAACGGTTTCAAGGGTGCGGTACTTGGCCTCTCCGGTGGTATTGATTCCGCGCTGACGCTTGCGGTCGCCGTGGATGCTCTCGGTTCGGAAAACGTGGAAGTGCTGGTGATGCCATCCCGCTACAGCGCTTCCATGAGTGCGGAAGATGCTATCAGCATGGCCGAGGGATTGAACGTGAATTACACGGTGCTGTCCATCGAAGAGCCCGTTGCTGCCTTTAACGAGCTACTTGGCCCCCTGTTCAGGGATTTGCCCAGCGATGCCACCGAGGAAAATATCCAGGCGCGCTGTCGTGGAATTTTGCTCATGGCACTTTCCAATAAAACCGGAAAGCTCCTGCTGACAACCGGCAACAAGAGTGAAATGTCGGTAGGCTATGCGACACTTTATGGAGATATGGCCGGCGGTTTTGCACCACTGAAAGATCTCTCCAAGTTACTGACCTATGACCTGTCCCGCTGGATAAATGAACAAAAAACTATTATCCCGCAGCGTATCATTGACAGGCCCCCAAGTGCGGAGCTGCGCCCGGATCAAAAAGACGAGGATAGCCTGCCCCCCTATGAAATTCTCGATCCCATCCTCGAGCGTTACATTGAGCTGGATGAAAGTCCGGAGACAATTATCGCCTCGGGATTTGATCGTGAGACGGTGTTGCACGTCACGGGCCTGGTGGACAGGAACGAGTACAAGCGGCGCCAGGCGGCACCAGGTGTTCGCATCACAAAGCGAGCCTTTGGCAGGGACAGGCGCTACCCTATTACATCGGGCTACAGGGAAGACCAGTAAAAAGTAAAGCGCTCAGCGAATCAGTATTTCCTGGACTTCTTCGAGACCCGGATGGTTGGGGTAGTTGAGTTCCAGCACTCGCAGCGCATCCCCGGACAGGTCATCCATCTCCAGCACCTTGTAAGCCTTGGCCATGAGCACCAGGGCATCCGGTACTGAAGGTGTGCGAGGATAGGTTTCCACGACAAATCTCGCGCGGTTAGCTGCTGCGACATAGGCCCCTCGAGTCATGTAGTAATTTGCAACATGCACCTCGTGCTGCGCCAGCAGGTTGCGCAGGTAAATCATCCTCTTGCTGGCATCAGGAACATACTCGCTGTCCGGATACCTTGTCGCCAGTTCAGAAAAATCGCGAAAGGCCCGGTAAGCCGAACCGGTGTCCCTTTGAGATGTGTCGAGGGGAAGGAAGCGTTCAGTCAGTCCCCTGCCCCGGCCAAAGTTTACCAGGCCCCTGAGATAATAGGCGTAGTCTACGTGAGGATTTTGCGGGTAAAGCCGGATAAATCGATCGCAGGCGGAAATCGAGGCGTCAAAGTCCTCGGTCTTGTAATAGGCGTATGCCAGGTCAAGCAGCGACTGCTGTCCATAAACACCGAATGGAAACCTGGTTTCCAGGAATTCATAGTATTTTACCGCCTTGGAATAATATCCCGAGTCCAGTGCCCCCTTGGCCTCGTTGTAGAGCCGGTCAACGGTCCAGTTCTTTGCTGAGTCATCTTCTTCAGACCCGAAGAAGGAGCAGCCGGCCGTCACAAGCAGTAAAATTGTAAGTAGAAATCGCGTCTTCATCGCTCAACAGAACACCTGAATTTACCTGGAAAACAGTATAATACCAGAAGCCGGGCCTTGAATACCCGGCAAAACTGCCGACCTGGAAGAGCTGCAAACTTAAATGCCAACGGAAAAGTTCGAGCTTGTTGTGCCCTTCGAACACAGCGGAAGACGCCTTGACCAGGTGTTATCCATCCTGTGCCCGGAGCATTCACGTTCGCGCCTGCAGTCCTGGATCCGCGATGGCTTTGTCACCGTTGATAATGAAAAATTACGACAACGCGATTCGGTGCATGAAGGCCAGGTCATCCGGGTAAATGCCACGATCGAGGCCGCCAGGGAGTTTGAAAGGGAAAATATCCCCCTTGATATCGTCCATGAAGACGACGCAATACTGGTCCTGAACAAGCCGGCAAACCTGGTGGTGCACCCGGGAGCCGGTAACCCGCGTCACACGCTATTGAACGCGCTCGTACACCATCTTCCAGACCTTGAAAATTTACCCCGGGCCGGCATCGTGCAGAGACTCGATAAAGATACAACGGGACTGATGGTGATAGCGAAGACCCTGCAGTCCCACACTTACCTCGTAGACAGGCTGCAGCAACGACAGGTAAAACGCCACTACCAGGCCATAGTCCACGGCGTGATGACGGCTGGCGGTTCGGTTGATGCTGCCATTTCAAGGCACTCGCGCCAGCGCAAGCGCATGGCCGTGAACGAAGCAGGAAAGAAGGCCGTCACCCATTACCGGGTACTGCAAAAATTTCCTGCCCATACCCATGTCCAGCTGCAGCTTGAAAGCGGCCGTACTCACCAGATTCGAGTTCACATGGCGCATATCAAGTATCCCATCGTCGGGGACCCGGTCTATGGAGGAAGAACGCGCTTGCCCAGGGGCGCTTCGCCTGTGCTGGTCGACGCCCTCGGTAAATTTCGCCGGCAGGCCCTGCACGCCTGTGAGCTGGGGCTCGTGCATCCCTCAACGGGAACGGAAATGAAATTTGAAGCCCCCCTGCCGGCAGATATGCGTGGGCTACTCGATATACTCAAAGATGAAAGCTGAGCCTGTAATACAATGCGTGCAAGCAAACTGGCCGGCGCCGGCGAATGTTCGCGCTTTATCAACAACGCGACTTGGTGGGTATAGCACAGGGCCCTATGCCGGTCTTAACCTGGCCATGCACGTGGGTGACGATGCCGACACGGTCGCTCGCAACCGCGAACGCCTGGCCGCGACACTGAAATTACCCTCATCGCCAATATGGCTTAAGCAGGTCCACGGTGAACGGCTAATTGATGCCGCCGAGTGGCAAGATGGGCTTTCTGCGGATGCCTGCTATACAGGAAAACCCGACACCGTGTGCGCAATATTGACGGCCGATTGCCTGCCATTACTGCTCTGTAACGAAGCCGGGACCCGCGTTGCGGCCATTCACCTGGGTTGGCGCGGTATTTGCAGCTCGCTTATAACACAAGCAATTAAAAGGATGGAAAGCGCGCCTTCCGGCATTCTTGCCTGGATAGGCCCGCATATACATGCAGAAAGCTATGAAGTCGGGGCTGATGTACTGGCCGCTGCTTCCGGCGTGTCTGCAACAGCGATGGATGCTTTCACACCGACCCGCGAGGACCGGTGGTTACTTTCCATGTCCGCCCTTGTCACCGGGGTTCTGAAGGAACACGGCCTGGCAAAAATTTACATGGCGGATTCCTGTGTTTACAGGGACAGTCAGCGTTTTTATTCCTACCGGCGCGAACACCATACCGGGCGCATGGCAAGTCTCATCTGGATGGAAACCTGAAGGAAATCATCTATGCTTAATTGATGGGTTACAGCCTAACTGGGGAGTGAAACTGTTATGAACAACAAGAATAAAACCACCCTGTCATTTAGTGAAAGCGTTAACCACATGGCAGACCGCGCTTTTAAAGTGCTCGACATGGATGCTGATATCGCCGCTGCTATCAAGGCCTGTAGCTCGATAATCCAGGTAAATTTTCCGGTAAAGATCAAGGGTAAGGTTGAAGTCTTTACCGGCTGGCGGGCGGTACACAGTACCCACCGTCTTCCTGCCAAGGGTGGTATTCGCTTTGCCACCATCGTTGACCAGGACGAGGTCGAGGCCCTAGCTGCCCTGATGACCTACAAGTGTGCCATCGTGGACGTACCCTTTGGTGGTTCAAAGGGCGGCCTGCTGATCGATCCGTCACAATACGATCGCGACGAAATGCAATTAATCACGCGACGCTTTGCCCGTGAACTCATCAGGAAAGGCTTCCTGAGTCCGGCAACAAATGTACCGGCACCGGATATGGGCACCGGTCAAAGGGAAATGGCGTGGATCGCGGATACCTACAAGGTGCTGCAGCCTGAGGACATTAACTACTCCGGCTGTGTTACCGGCAAACCCGTTGCCCACGGTGGTATAAGGGGAAGAACAGAGGCCACAGGCCGCGGTGTCGTGTATGCCATCAGGGAGTTTTTTCGCCACCCCAAGGACATCAAGAAGGCCGGCCTTGATGGTGGCCTGGCCGGCAAGAAGATCGTCGTGCAGGGACTTGGCAATGTTGGCTACCACGCAGCCAAACTCCTGGAGGAAGAAGACGAGGCAAAGATTATTGCCATCATTGAAAGAGACGGCGCACTGGTAAAAGAGGACGGTCTGTCCGTAGAAGGCGTGAGGCAATACATTAACGAAAATGGCACCATCAAGGGCTACAAGGATGCCACCTTTAGTAAAAAGGGATTGTCAGCACTGGAGCTGAAGTGTGACATCCTCATACCTGCAGCACTGGAAGCGCAAATAACCGGCGAAAACGCCGACCGCATACGCGCCAATCTCATCGTGGAGGCGGCCAACGGGCCTGTCACCTTTGAGGCCGATGAAGTCCTGCGCAAGAAAGGCGTGGTGATTCTCCCCGATGCCTACGTCAACGCAGGTGGTGTGACCGTCTCCTACTTTGAATGGATCCGCAACCTGTCCCACATTCGCTTTGGCAGGATGGAACGTCGCTTTGATGAGCTTCGTGGCCAGCACCTGATCAGTGCCATGGAATCCCTGTCAGACAACACGGTGCCGGACTGGATGCGCGAAGAAATTATTCGCGGTGCTGACGAGCTTGACCTGGTGCGCTCGGGACTTGATGACACCATGCGCAATGCCTACCAGGAACTCAGCTCTACCCTGCAGGGCAACAGGAAGATAAAGGATTTTCGAACGGCTGCGTATGTTGTTGCTATCAACAAGATCGCCCGCTCCTATTTTGACATCGGTATTTACTAGACAGGGTATCTACCAGGCATCTGTACCTGGTACGTGTCGTTTATTGCTCAGTAGAGCTTGATTTCAGCTATTTCGCCCATATTTGTGATGTATCACAAACATTTTGAGCGATAGTTACATGCGAGCCGATAAATTCACAAGCAAGTTCCAGCAGGCCC
>CAZXDV010000038.1:0-16521 GCA_964639535.1 uncultured Enterobacteriaceae bacterium
TTGAAATCCTTCAGGCAGGGTTTCCCTGACAGTCTGCTCGATCACCCTGGGCCCGGCAAATCCAATCAGGGCATTTGGCTCGGCAACAATGATATCGCCCAGCGTGGCAAGACTGGCAGAAACACCCCCGGTAGTAGGATCGGTCAATACCGATATGTAAGGCAGCCTGTGACGCCTGAGGCTGGCCAGCGCAGCACTTGTCTTGGCCATTTGCATCAAGGAAATGATTGCCTCCTGCATCCGCGCTCCACCACTTGCGGTAAAGCACACCAGCGGGAAACCCTGCTCGATGGCCTTATCTACAGCAAGCACAAATTTCTCACCGACCACCGAGCCCATGGAGCCCCCCATAAAGCTAAACTCAAAGGCACACACCACCACCGGCAGTGCCCTGACACTTCCCTGCATGGCAATCAGCGCATCCTGCTCGCCGGTCTGCTTTTGTGCCTGGCTGATTCTTTCCCGGTATCTCTTTGTGTCCTTGAACTTGTACTTGTCGACAGGGGCCACGTCAGTGCCAATCTCTTCGCGTGACTCCGGGTCGAGAAACTGGTCAAGACGCTGGCGAGCATGAATTCTCATATGATGAGAGCACTTTGGGCACACTTCCTGGTTTCGAGATAGCTCCGCCCGGTACAGGACCGCACTGCAACTGGGACACTTGGTCCAGACACCTTCGGGTACCGAACGCCGGGCGACACCATCGGTCTTGATTCGTGAAGGCAGGAGTTTTTTGAACCAGCTCATATGTCGTTACGCTGTCATTTTTGGCTATATTAACCCAGACTGCAAAGCATCCATAGCCTGCTTGTCAGCCCGCTGTGACGCTATCGATGCTATTGCGCATAGCAGACAGCAATGCAGTAAGTTCGCGGCATGCCCCGGCCAGGTCAGACTGGTTTTTAGCGACTATATCAACCAGCACGCTACCTACAATCACCGCATCGCTTACCTCGGCAATAGCGGCTGCCGTCTCCGGGTCCCGTATGCCAAAACCGACCCCGACAGGCAGGTCTGTGTGGGACTTTATTCGGTCAATCCCGCTGGCCACCGAGGATACATCTATCTTATTGCTGCCTGTCACACCCTTGACCGAGACATAGTACAGGTATCCGGAAGCCGCTTCACACAGGCTGGCGACACGCTCATCCCCCGTCGTCGGGGCGACGAGATATATCAACTTGATATCCTTTTCTTCCAGCATATCGTCCAGGCTTTTTGCCTCCTCCGGCGGCAGGTCCACGAGCAATACTCCGTCGACACCGGCCTGCGCGGCCCTTTCAGTGAATGCCTCGTAGCCCATCGCCTCCACCGGGTTCAGGTAACCCATCAGGACAACCGGGGTTGTATCATTCTCTTTTCTAAAATCACTGACCAGGTCAATAACATCAGCCAGGCCAGTATTATGGGCCAGGGCGCGCTGGCTGGCCTGCTGGATAGTCGGGCCATCCGCCATGGGATCCGAGAAAGGTATTCCAAGCTCAATGATATCCGCACCCCCCTCTACCAGTGCGTTCATAATGGGCAGCGTAGCCGCCGGTTCCGGGTCACCAGCCGTAACGAAGGGGATCAGCGCCTTACGGTTAACGCTTTTCAGGTTTTCAAAGCAAGAGGTAATGCGGTTCATTCCGGATCAACAGCATCCTGGCTACCCTGCATACCGAGGGATATTTTCAGCTCCAGTAGTTCTATTGCCATTTCCGGCATTTCCTCGTGGTTCTTTGACTCGTTGGAGAGTAACCAGCGGTCCACCTGCTCCTGCTTTACTTTCAGCAGCTCAGCGACTTCCCGCCTCTCAAGATCATGTTCGGTGATGATTTCCATTAAACGATCGCGGTTATTCATGGCTTTCTCCCCTACCGGTTCAGAGTTCAATTCCCTCGAGATTGGCAACCGTATGAATATCCTTGTCGCCGCGGCCGGAAAGGTTAACCACGATGACCTGCTCCCGTTCCATGGTGGGGGCCAGCTGCTTTGCGTATGCCACTGCATGGGCGCTCTCCAGCGCCGGAATTATACCTTCAATGCGGGTTAATTCGTGAAAAGCTTCTAGCGCCTGGGAATCATCACAGGCCACGTAATTCACCCTTTCTGAGTCCTTCAGCCAGGCATGTTCCGGACCCACTCCGGGGTAATCAAGACCCGCAGAAATCGAGTGAGTTTCAAGTATCTGCCCGTTATCGTCGCTCATGAGGTAACTTCGTGAGCCATGCAATACGCCGGGTCTGCCGGCATTGAGCGGCGCTGCATGCTTGCCACTGGAAAGACCATTGCCACCCGCTTCAACCCCGTAGATAGCGACCTCCCTGTCATCCAGGAAAGGATAAAAAAGGCCGATTGCGTTTGAACCTCCACCCACACAGGCCACCAGGGCATCTGGCAGCGCACCTGTTTGCTCAATGCACTGCTCGCGAGCCTCGCGCCCTATAACCGCCTGCAGGTTCCTTACCAGCGCCGGGTACGGGTGTGGCCCTGCAACAGTACCGATGATGTAAAACGTGGAATCAATGTTGGCGACCCAGTCCCGCATAGCTTCATTCATTGCATCTTTCAGCGTCCTCGAACCACTGCTCACCGCCTCCACTTTTGCACCCAGTAACTTCATGCGATAAACGTTAGGGGACTGCCGCTGTATATCCTCTGCCCCCATGAAGATTACGCATTCAAGTCCAAGCCTGGCCGCCACGGTGGCAGTGGCCACTCCATGCTGACCGGCACCGGTTTCGGCGATAATGCGCTTTTTATTCATTCTCTTGGCCAGCAGTGCCTGGCCAATAGTGTTGTTTACCTTGTGGGAACCTGTATGGTTAAGGTCCTCGCGCTTGAGATAAAGCCTGGCTCCTCCGTATTGCCCGCTCAGGCGCTCCGCAAAATACAGTGGAGAAGGCCGTCCCACGTAATGCTTTAGCTCCCGATCGAATTCTTCCAGGAATTCCGGATCGTGCATGTACGTGTTATAGGCCTCCGTCAGTTCGTCCAGGGTTTCGACAATGGTTTCCGAGACAAACCGGCCACCATACTTTCCAAAGTGCCCGGTGGCATCCGGCAGGGTGCCGGGTGAAGTAACTTGAGTACTAGCCATAATTAATTTACCGATAAGACTTTATTCGTTTACATATTACTTGTTCCAGCCCAAATATCCCGGGTCAACACCGTAAATATTCGCGCCCTGCCACAAGTATGACAGGTTTTTCCGGGTCCTGTTTTATCAGGTGTGATGATGGTGTCAATTATTCGTCCAGCAAAGGGCTGGAAAAACACACCGGCTGCCCCGCCCTCTCGTTGCTTGCTTTCGGAATACCAAAATTTTCCGGATACTCAATATTAGCCAGGTAAAGACCTGCCGCAGGCGCTGTCACACCGGCAAGGCTGCGATCTTTTGCGTCCAGTACCTGTTTCGCCCAGGCAGGTTCCTTTTTCCCACTGCCAATCGCAATTAGCACTCCACTCACATTGCGCACCATGTGATAAAGAAAAGCATTAGCCCTGATTCGGATTGCCACGTAGTCCTGGTATCGCTCTACCTTCAGAGAATGAACAACTCTAACAGGCGTGTGAGCCTGGCAACCCTGCGCTCGATAGGATGTAAAATCATGCTCTCCTACGAGACATTGTGCCGCTTCATTCATTCGCTCAACATCCAGTGGACGGCATTCCCAGCTTACCATCGAGCCAAAAACGCCACTCCTGGCAGGCCGGTTCAAGACCAGGTATTCATACGTGCGGGAAATCGCGCTGAAACGGGCGTGGAAATCACTATCTACTTCCCTGGCCCACAGCAGGCTAACGTCAGCAGGAAGGTTAGCGTTGCTACCGAAAACCCATGAGTGCATCTCTCTCTCAGCATGGGTCTCAAAATGAATAACCTGGTAAAGCGCATGTACACCTGCGTCGGTTCTGCCCGCACAGACGACATTGACCTCGTGGTTGGCAACGCTTGAAATAGCCTCTTCAACGGTCTGCTGGACACTACGCTCCTGCTTCAGCCGCTGCCAGCCGTGAAATCGCGTCCCACAATACTCAACCGCGGCAGCAATCTTCATGAAAACAGGAATCCAGGCTGCATAGACAGGTACAGACGGAAAAAGGGTTTCGCGCCCGTATCAACCTGCGATGAACTACCCTTGCCAGTTACAGCTAACCCAGCTGGTTCAACAGGTCCTGGGCAGTTTGCTTCTGCTCATCGTTACCCTCGCTCATCACTTCATCAAGGATACCCTTGGCACTGTCTTTGTCACCCAGTTCAACATATGCCTTGGCCAGGTCCAGCTTGGTCGCCACTTCATCTTCTGCGGATTGCTCATCAGTAGACCCTGACCGTGGAACGAAAACTGTCTGGTCCTCATCATCGTCATCGTCGTCGTCTTCATCGATCTCGATACCGGTATCAGCCACGTCGAGCTTTGGCATTTCCACGGTTCCATCCATGTCAATGTCCATGCCGTCGTTACTGTCGTCCTCGATTTCAAGGTCAAAATCCATATCCAGCTCGATATCATCGGCAGCAGCCGAATCGCCACCACTGGTGTCGGCGTCTCCGTCGTCGTCTATGGTCAGGTCAATTTCGAGGTCATCATCGCCACCTGAATCGATTTCCAGGTCAGCAGCAGGAGCTTCGTCAGCAGTGTCGTCATCAATGCTAAGATCGATGGCAAGATCGTCGTCTGCAGCTTCGCTGTCCAGGCTAATTTCCGGCGCATCACCATCATCATCGTCTATTGAAAGGTCAAGATCGGCATCAGCTGCACTTTCATCATCAGCGGCATCGTCCATGCTCAGGTCCAGCTCAACACCGCCGTCCTCTCCCTCAGCTTCTGCGGGTACTTCCATGTCCATATCCAGGGAGACCTCTTCTTCAGCTGGAGTTTCAACGTCCATATCCAGCGAGACCTCTTCTTCTGCCGGGGCCTCTACATCCAGATCCAGGGAGACCTCTTCTTCTGCAGGTGCCTCAATATCCATATCCAGTGAATCATCAGCTGCGCTATCATCGACTGATATATCAAGAGCCTCTTCTTCGGCAGCTGCCTCCTCTAACCCGGGGGCATCCAGCGATATCTCGCCATCACTCTCACCACCCGAATCAAAATCGATGAGGTTGCTGTCTTCGTCATCAGCTTCGCCAGCCTCGGAATCGGCCGTTTCATCTGCAGCTTGCTCGTCACCACCCATGCCACCGATATCAAAATCCAGGGAATTGTCATCGGACTCCCCGGCGTCCTCTTCTGCGACTTCCTGCAATTCTTCTCCGTCTGCCTCTGCACCAACTGAAGAAGTGACATCAAGCAGGTCCTCTTCAAGACCTTCAGGTTCAAGGTTGGCATTTGCAGTTACATCAAGCAGATCTTCTCCACCTCCATGGGAGATATCCAGCACATCTTCCTCTTGTGCAGGTTCCTCTGCGGCTATGTCATCCGCACCACCCGTTATATCCAGCAGGTCCTCGTCATCTCCACCGGTCACGTCAAGTACAGGTTCTTCGTCACCGGCACCGCTCGTGTCTTCCCCGGTACCCGTGGTTTCCGGCTCCAGGCCAACTGCTGCCGTGACATCCAGCAGGTCTTCATCAGATGTTGAAGCATCCACCCTTGCGGCGGTCGTCACGTCCAGAACGCTGATGTCATCATCTTCACCATCCGCAGTCAGGTCCAGCACTTCCTCGGATGAGTCGCTTGCTGCCGCTTCCTCCTCGGCTGCGCCTTCCATTCCCAGGTCGAAATCAACACCCGCGTCTGCTGCTTCTTCATCATCGGCAGTGATATCCATGATACCGCCGGCCTCAGCCGCTGGCGCTTCCGCAGGCTCTTCATCTGCACCTTCTTCAAACAGACCCCTGGAAGGTGACATTTCCTGCCACATGGCCTGGGCCATGTCCCAATGCGGACCTTCGCCATTGACCTTGTCGTGGAGAACCTGGGCGGCTTCCTCGTACTTCTTCCTGTCGTTGGCAGCGTAAAATACTTCAAGCAACTTGGCATGGAATTCCACATTATCCGGGTTACCAGCTATGGCATCGCGAACAAACTCCTCTGCCTGGTCAAATTGTTCGTAGGCAATAAGGACGTTGACTTCAGCAAGTGGTTCTTCTTCAGGCTCCTCGGGGGCCGCCGGTGCAGCCTCCTCGGCGGCGGCCGGCTCTTCTGCCGCATCCGGTGCAACAAACTGGGTCTTGTCACCTTCTTCTTCGTCACCCATGTCCCCTTCGGGCTGCATGGTCTCAGCTTCTGAACCCTCGGCAGTTGATTCCATTTCAGCATCTGCCACCGGTGCTTCTGTTTCAGCAGCTGCGTCTTCCTCGAAGTCAGGGAACTCGGTTGTGTTTATTTCCGTATCTGCCTCGGCAGCCGCACTTTGCTTGCGACGCGATACGAAGAGCAAGCCCATGAACACCACGATCACTGCACCAATTGCACCGATGATGATGAACAGGTAATCCATGACAAAGGCGATTGCCTGGTCGACGATACCCTTTGGCTCATCTTGTGCCGGAGCCGGGCTTGCAGGAGCAGCTGCCTGTTCAACAGCGGGCTCGGCGACCATTTCCTCGCCTTCTTCTTCAACGACTTCCATGTCCTCTTCGACCACTTCCATATCGTCTTCAACAACTTCCATATCCTCTTCGACAACGTCATATTCTTCGTCGACGAGTTCTTCTTCAATAACTTCAGTGTCATCCATCATGCCTTCATCGGTCATGATGTCTTCGACCATCTCCTCGCCATCGGAAATTTCCTCTTCGACAGCGTCAACCATTTCTTCAGCGACTTCCATTTCATCCTCGACCATGGCGTCTGCTTCCATGGTGTCAACGGCTGCCATCTCGTCCGCGACTTCACCACCCGCCATTTGCTGCTGCAGCGTTGCCAGCTCGTTGTCTTTCAATTCAATCAGGCGCTTGAGATCCTGGATGATCGTTTCCGCTTCCTGGTTTCGATCGCGAAGCTCGGCGTTTTCCTGCTTAACCGCCTGCAACTCCTCGCTAACCAGTGCGACGTCCGCGCCACCAGCACTATCTCCACCGACTCCGCCAGCCGCGGCTCCGTCTGAAGACGCTGCCACAAGCCGAAGTTCGGATTCGTCATCGGAAATCATTTCCGCATCGCTGTCTTCGGACATTACGTCCATATCATCCGCGTCAGAAACGCTCATGCTGTCTGCACGCTCTACAGGGTCTGCTATACCACCACCCCAGGAAGAGTTTTGCGCACTGACTTCACTGATGGCCTCCTGCGAGGACAGGGAATCTATTTCGTCGGCGCTCGGGATTGTGAGGATCTGACCCCGTTTCAGGCCGTTGATATTGCCATTGATAAAGGCATCCGGGTTTGCTCGCAGCAGCGCCATCATCATTTGCTGTACGCTGACAGAACTGTCCGGGCGCACCTGTGATGCGATTGACCAGAGAGTATCCGAGGTGTCTGTCGGTCCATACTCGTTACCACTGTAGGATGGTTCAGAGCTGCTGTAGACAGGCGATGAATCATCACTGCTGACCGGATCGCTGTCATAGTCTACTGCGGTAGAGGGGCTGTCATAGGTATCGCTTGAGCTGGCCCTTGACGAGGTGCCCGGATCATACAGCGGCGGGTCAAGTAGAACGGTGTACTCGCGGTACAGGCGTCCGTTTGACCAGCTTGCCTCGAGAAGGAAATTCAGGAATGGTTCGCGAATAGCATCGCGACTGGTAATCTTGATGTAGTCAGATCCGTTTTCTGTCTCGACTACTTCGAATTTAAGCTTGCTGAGTACGTAGGGGCGATCTATACCGGCACGTTTAAAGGCCTCGGTATCAGCCAGGCCAACATTCAGGTTATCAAGTTCGCTCGCAGTGGCAGACAACAATTCAATGCGCGCGTCAAAGGCCTGGTTGAGGGAAGAATTTAATTGCAGTTTACCCAGGCCGAGCGCATGCACCAGGCCAGGTATGGCCAGAACGGCGACTGCCAACAAGAGTTTCCGTTTCATACGTTTTATGTTTCCCCTTGTGTTACTACCTTGGGTCAATGATTAATGCGTAATTGCGCAACAAGCGGCCAGCAGACCAGTTTAACTCAACAACAAAGCTCAATATGGGTTCGCGTATTGCGTCCCTGCTGCTGACAACCAGGTAATAGTTTGACCCATCAACCACTACCTCATGCTTTAAAACAAGGTGCCTGCCGGCTGTTTCCTCGTCGCGACTATCGCTGACGCGAACCTGCAAGTCTTCCACCCCACCTTCCGGCATGTCGATTAGCTGAATCCTGGCGGACAGGCGCTGGTTCAGGTTTGACTCCAATTCCACGTCTGACAGGGCCAACCCCGTGGCCACGTGCACGGGTAGCCACAGCAAGATGCCCACCAGAATTACCAGTCGTTTCACTTTCATTTCCGCCGTTACCTTCGGGATGGCAAATACACCTGTTAAAACAACGAGTTATTTAACAGGAAAAAGAACGACGCAGGGCAAATTTGCCCCGGTTTTGTGATATCCCGCACATTAGCCCCCCGGGAAGTTCTTATTTTATCTCCCAGAATTGGCCCCAAAACCTGCGAATGTTCTTTATAATTACCCCTTAACTATAGCTTACAAGTAGTGTTTTACCAAAATTTCAGCTATTTGAACACTATTTAATGCGGCACCTTTTCTCACATTATCGGATACCACCCAGAGGTTAATTCCCCGTGGATGGGAGATATCTTCCCGGATTCGACCCACGAAAACCGGGTCTTCGCCGGCAGCCTCGGTAACAGCCGTCGGATATCCTCCATCTTTATGCTCATCCATCACCACCACGGCATCATTGTCCTGGTAAAGCTCCCTCACCTCCCCGGCGGAGATTTTCTGCTTTGTCTCAAGGTGTACGGCCTCGGAATGACCATAAAATACCGGTATTCGAACACAGGTCGGGTTAATCTCAATGCTTTCGTCTTCCATGATCTTGCGTGTCTCCCAGACCATTTTCATCTCTTCCTTGGTGTAGCCATTTTCCTGGAAGGTGTCGATGTGAGGCAGGGCGTTAAAGGCGATTTGCCTGGGATAAACCTCGCAGCTAATGGGCTTCATGTTAAGCAGGGCGGCAGTTTGCTCGTGTAGTTCCTGCATCGCATCCTTACCGGTGCCGGATACAGCCTGGTAAGTACACACGTTCAGTCGCTCGATACCCACCGCATCGTAGATGGGTTTTAAAGCCACAAGCATCTGAATTGTCGAACAATTTGGATTTGCGATTATGCCCCTGTTTGTGTGCTGTGCAACGGCATGTGGATTGACCTCGGGCACAACAAGGGGAATATCGTCCTCGTAGCGAAAACGCGAGGTGTTGTCGATGACAACGCAGCCTGCCGCCGCCGCCCTGGGTGCGAATATATCTGACACGCTGGCGCCGGGAGAAAAAAGCCCGATATCCACACCACTGAAGTCAAAGGTCTCCAGGTCCTGCACCACCAGCTCTTCGCCACGGTACTCGACGGTCTTACCTGCCGAACGACTGCTGGCAACGGCATGCACGGTGGCAGTTGGGAACTGACGTTGCTCAAGTATGGACAGCATCGTTTCCCCGACGGCGCCGGTTGCGCCAACTACCGCTACATTGTATGAACCGCTCATTTGCCTTTACCTGCCTGTATTGACCTGAAAAAAAAGGGCGCAAAGAATAGCACAACTTACCGGTGAATGATGGACACATTTTGCGGCTGCAGGAGCCCTGGCAACCAAGAATGCCATGACGAGGACGAGCCCTATGCCCTATACTACGCGCCCCGCAATTTTGGCAAAATTTAAATGAACCAGGGCCTTGAAAACCTGCAACCTTACCCCTTTGAAAAATTAAAGGAACTGTTGTCAGGCGTGACTCCACCTGAAAGCAAGACCGGCATAAGCCTGTCAATCGGCGAGCCTCGTCATGACACCCCTGGATTTGTGATCAAGGCCTTGCAGGATAACCTGCAGCTGGCATCGAGATACCCGCTTACCCGGGGCGATACGACATTACGGGAAGCGATTTCCCAGTGGTTGGTAAACAGGTTTTCTCTGCAAGCGGCGAGTATTGACCCCGCAAAGCACGTGATCCCGGTGAATGGTACCCGTGAAGCCCTGTTTGCAATTTGTCACTGCCTGGTGGATACCGCGCAGATGGGTCCGCTGGTGGTAACAGGAAACCCTTTCTACCAGATCTACGAGGGGGCCGCGTTACTTAGCGGCGCCACACCCTGGTACCTGAATTGTACGGCGGAAAACGACTTCATCGCAGACTACGATGCTGTCGATGAATCTACCTGGCAACGTACCCAGCTGCTTTTCCTGTGTTCACCCAATAACCCAACGGGCCGCGTCATTGGACTGGAGACCTTGCAAAAGCTGATCCGCCTGTCTGATGAGCATGACTTCGTCATTGCCTCAGATGAGTGTTATTCAGAGATCTACCTGGACGAAGAGAACCCACCTGTCGGACTGCTCGAGGCCGCGGCGAAAATGGGGCGGCACGATTACCGTAACTGCCTGGTATTTCATAGCCTGTCAAAGCGCTCAAATGTTCCCGGCCTGCGCTCAGGTTTCGTGGCGGGGGATGCCGGGCTGGTTGAGCAATTTTACCGCTACCGTACCTACCATGGGTGTGCCATGGCACCATACACCCAGGTTGCCAGCACCCTGGCGTGGCAGGATGAAGAACATGTGCAGGAAAACCGGCGACTTTACCGTGAAAAATTCTCCAGTGTCGTTGATATCCTGTCCCCGGTGTTGCAGGTCGAGAAACCCGCGGCATCTTTTTACCTGTGGCCTGAAACCCCTGTGGCGGACACCGAATTCGCGCGCGGGCTTTTCAAGGAGGAGCATGTCACCGTATTACCCGGCAGTTACCTTTCGAGAGAAGTTGATGGTATAAACCCCGGAAACAACCGCTTGAGGATAGCGCTGGTTGCGTCAAAAATGGAGTGCGAGGAAGCTGCTACCAGGATCGTAAATTTCACCAGGACATTGTAATCACCGGAACCCGGTAACAAGCAGGTAAACCCCACAGCAGATTATTTTTTAACAGATAAGGTAAAACAAATGAGTGATTTAGAAAGCTTGATCAATGAACAATTCGAAAACCGTGCACAGCTCGCCGACAGTAGTGCCAGCCCGGAGACAGTAGATGCGGTAAATGAAGTAATCTCAGGACTTGATAACGGTAGCTTTCGGGTTGCAGAAAAAATTGACGGCGAATGGCAGGTTCACCAGTGGGTCAAAAAAGCTGTGCTACTTTATTTTGCGCTGAACAATAACCGGGTAATACAGGGTGGTCATACGAATTTCTTTGACAAGGTTCCACTGAAGTTTGATGGCTATACAAAAAGTAACTTTATTGACGTGGGTGCCCGTGTCGTACCGCCGGCGATTGCCCGCTATGGCGTTTTCATCGGTAACAACGTCGTTTTAATGCCAAGCTATGTGAACATAGGGGCATACGTTGATGACGGCACCATGGTTGATACCTGGGCCACGGTTGGCTCATGCGCACAAATCGGTAAAAACGTACACCTGTCCGGTGGCGTTGGTATAGGCGGAGTGCTTGAGCCCCTGCAGGCAAACCCGACCATCATTGAAGATAATTGCTTTATCGGCGCGCGCTCGGAGATCGTTGAAGGTGTCATAGTTGGCGAGGGCTCAGTAGTTTCAATGGGCGTGTATATTGGCCAGAGCACGCGTATTTACAACCGCTCCACGGGTGAGATTTCCTACGGTTATATTCCCCCGGGTTCTGTCGTTGTTTCCGGAAATCTCCCCGCTGAGGACGGAACTCACAGTCTGTACTGTGCGGTGATCGTCAAGCAGGTGGATGAAAAAACCAGGTCGAAAGTCGGGATAAATGAACTCTTGAGGGATGTCTGACAATGCCTGTGAAAATGTACGGCATTAAAAACTGTGACACCATCAAGAAGGCCAGGGCCTGGTTGGAGAAAAACGGGATTGATTACGTTTTCCATGACTACCGCAAGGAAGGCATAGATCAAAAAATGCTGAATGCCTGGTTAAAGAGCCTCGACTGGGAAGATTTACTCAATAGGCGCGGTACAACCTGGAGAAAACTACCTGAGTCGACCAGGGAAACAATGAACCGAAAAGCAGCTGTAAACCTCATGCTGGAACAACCGGCTATTATTAAACGGCCCCTGTTAGAGACCAATGGCGAGCTCACGCTCGGCTTCAGTGAAGAGAATTATAGAAATATCTTTTCCTGAACACGGTTATTACGGTCCCGGCCAGGTTTACTGCCGGCTAGTCCTCGAGACTGTTAACTATTAAACCGCTGCGGAGCTTTGGTTCAAACCAGGTCACCTTCGGCGGCATTATCAGGTCATTATCCGCAATATCCATCAGCTGCTGCATGGACACTGGGAACATGGCAAATGCTACGGCCATTTCCCCGCTGTCTACACGCATTTGTAACTCTTCAAGTCCCCTGATACCACCGACGAACTCAATACGCTTGTCAGTACGAAGATCCGTGATACCGAGAACAGGTTCAAGAACCTGTTTCGACAGGATGGTCACGTCAAGAACAGCTATGGGATCTTCATCATTGTAGGTCCCGCTCTTTGCATCGAGCGTGTACCACTGCCCCGGGAGATACATGCAAACCTGGTGAAGGTGTGCAGGTTTTGCCGCTGCATCAATGCTGTTAACGTCAAAAGATTGCTCCAGCTTCTCGAGAAATGATTTCGAATCGTGCCCATTCAGGTCCTTTACCAGCCTGTTGTAATCAATTATCTCCAGCTGGTCATCGGGAAAATGCACGGCAAGAAAGTAATTGTATCCTTCATCGCCAGTGTGGTCCGGATTCTCTTTTCTCAGTTCATCACCTACCAGGGCCGCGGCAGCAGTTCGATGATGTCCATCAGCAACATAGGTGGCATCCATTGAGGAGAACAGGTTTCTTATACTTGAAATTTTTTCAGCGTCTTCCACGCGCCAGAAAATATGCTCTACGCCATCGTCCGCAACAAACTGGTAAAGCGGCTGCCCTGCCTTTATCAAGTTCACAATGGCATCAAGTTCCGCAACTGCCCTGTAGGCGAAAAATACGGGTTCTGCATTGAGCATAGAAACACGAACATGGTTTTTTCGATCATTTTCCTTGTCCGGACGGGTTAGCTCGTGCTTCTTGATCCTGTTGGAGAGATAATCGTCAACAGATGCACAGGCAACTATCCCGGTCTGGGATCTACCGTTCATCACTAGCTCGTAGATGTATAGACAGGGTTTTTCATCCTGGATAAAAATGTCCTGCTCGAGCAACGATGCAAAATTCTCCTTGCCGGCCTGGTAAACCTCACTGGAATATTCGTCAATATCCGGCGCAAGGCTGATTTCCGGTTTGACCACATTCAGAAAAGAGTAAGGGTTACCTTCTGCCTCGATGCGGGCCTCGTCACTGTTCAGGACATCGTAAGGCCTGCATGCCACCTGGCGCGCTTTATCCGGGATCGGTCGATAACCGCGAAAAGGTCGAATATCCATGGTTAAAGATCCACCTGCATGGTCCTGGAAACGGCATCAACAGCCTGGATCTTTTCCATTTCTTCCTGTGTCAGCGCACGGGAAACTTCTATCACCGCAATCGCCATGTCTCCGCCGTTAACGATTCCCAGCTGCATACGGGAAATGTTTATTTCCTCTTCAGCCATGATACTTCCTATGGCTGCAATCACACCCGGCTGATCCTTGTGGCGTGTTATGAGGAGGTGTCCACTTAGCACGGCCTCTATCTCGTAATTGTTGATTCTTACCAACCGTGGATGCCTATGATCAAACAATGTACCTTCCACGGTGGTGACATGCTCACCATGACTCGCAGTAACCCGGATTGTTGCGTGGTAATCAGGATGTTCGCTGCAGGTCGTTTGCGAAACGGCCAGGCCCTGTTGTTTTGCAATATGGCTGGCGTTAACCCGGTTAACCGGTGCTGACATGTGTGTTTCCAGGAAACCGATAAGGGCCTGGGTACTGATGGTATTGATATCCCGTTCCGCAGCGTCGCCACACAAGGACACCTCGAGATTTTTAACCGCCTCCGGGATCATTGGACCAAGTAACCTTCCCAGCCCCTGGGCTAGAGTCAGGTAGGGAGCAATCTTGATGAGTTCTTCTGCAGATACCGGCGGAAGGTTAATCGCATTAATAGGCTCACCGGTGTCGAGGTAAACGGCGATTTGTTGCGCAATCTCACTCCCCGCTGTTGTTTGCGCCTCGGTAGTCGAGGCACCAAGATGGGGAGTCAACACGATGTTATCAAGAGATAGCAGGGGTGAATCAAGCGGTGGTTCCTTTTCAAATACATCCAGCGCAGCTCCGGCCAGGTGGCCTGACTTCAAGGCTTCGTAGAGCGCCTGTTCATCTACCAGCCCACCCCTTGCACAGTTAATCAGGCGCGCACCTTTTTTCATCGACTGGATACGCTGGGCGTTCATGATGCCCCGGGTTTTATCGTTAACCGGGCAGTGGAAAGTAAAATAGTCAGAGCTGGAAACCAGTTCATCCAGGTCCATGCTGGTGACACCGTCTGCCACGAATACTTCATCATTTACAAAGGGATCGAAAGCGGCTACCTGCATACCGAGCCCCTTGGCCCTGGCAGCAACAATCCTTCCTATATTTCCATAGCCGAAGATACCAAGCCGCTTGTTGGCCAATTCTGCCCCCATGAACCTGGAACGCTCCCACAGACCGGCTTTCATTGAGCGATCGGCTTCCGGTAAGTTGCGACTGAGTGAGAGAATATGGGCAATAGTGAGTTCCGCCGTGGTAGTCGCATTGGCGTTTGGGGTATTGAGCACGGCAATACCTTTTTCAGTGGCCCGGGCGACATCAATATTGTCTACCCCGATTCCTGCGCGACCGATTACTTTCAGGTTAGTCCCTGCGTCTATCACTTTTGCAGTAATCTGTACCGCACTCCGCACCAGCACAGCATGGTATTTTTCAATGATTTCGCAAAGACCATCCTCGTCCAGACCGGTAATGTGATCCACGTGCAGTCCATCCTGCTGGGTGAGGTAATCAATACCCGACTGGGCAATCTTGTCAGCGACTAATACAAATTTTTCCATTGGTTATTCTGATTCAAAGTGAATGAATTAATTTCAATCGATGATCTATAACACAAGGACACGAAATTTAGCTATCAGCTAAAGGGACATGAAGAGGTAACTACTGCTGCCGCAAGCGATCAGCTTGCGGCAATTTCACATCTTTCGATGATGAATTAAACCTGCTTTGCCCGTGTGTCCATCGACCATCACGTAAAGCCTACAAAAAGGAGACGCTATTCTAATGATTGGGCGGACGAATTCAAGGAGCCTGTGAAACCGATTCAGGCCGCGCTGCTTAATACTTGCTCTACTTTCTCGGCCAGGCTGTGTACGAGTGAATCTACTTCTTTCCCATCTTCACCCTCGACCATGACTCGAACGAGCGGTTCGGTGCCCGAAGGTCGTAAAAGGACACGACCACGTTCGCCCAGCTCGCTTTCCACGTCCCTGACAGCATCATCTATAGCCGGGAACTCAGAGAGATTGACTTTCCTGTCGAGTTTAACGTTGACAAGTTTTTGCGGATACTTGGTCATACCGTTTTTCAATTCATTTAGCGTGCGCTGGCTGTTTACCATGGCCTCAAGCACCTGCAGACCTGAGATAATTCCGTCGCCAGTGGAGGCCAGGTTCAGGTTAATTATGTGACCTGAAGACTCTCCGCCCAGCTTAAGGCCTCTATCTTCCAGCATTTCCATAACGTACCTGTCTCCGACTGCTGAGCGATGAAAATCAAGATCCATGTTTCGCATCGCATGCTCAAGACCAAGATTACTCATTTGTGTGCCTACCACTGCACCATTCAGTGAATCAGTTTTACTCGCGGCAATAATATAAATAGCTTCATCGCCGTCAACCACCATGCCGGTTTCATCCACCATGATTAGCCTGTCGCCATCACCGTCAAGAGCGATGCCAATATCAGCCTGGTTGTCGGACACCGCCTGGGCGAGGTTTTCCGGGGCGGTTGCTCCATAGTCCTTGTTGATATTGACGCCATCAGGGCTGGCACCAATTGCAATTACATTCGCGCCCAGCTCCTCGAAAACACAGGGAGCGATGTCATATGTTGCACCGTGAGCACAATCCACAACAACTTTCAGTGACCTGAAATCAACACCCTGGGAAACACGGGATTTACAATATTCAATGTAACGCCTGTTGGCATCATCAATTCTCTTGGCCTTGCCAAGTTTCCCGGAAGAAACCACCTGGAGTGGTTTTTCGAGCTCGCTCTCGATGGCAAGCTCCACCTCATCGGAAAGCTTTTTACCGTCATTACAGAAAAACTTGATGCCATTATCTTCAAAAGGGTTATGAGAGGCACTGATGACGATACCAGCCTGTGCCCTGGTACTTTGTGATAGATAGGCTATACCCGGTGTCGGCATGGGGCCTACCAGGCGAATGTCCACCCCTGCAGCTGAAAGCCCGGCCTCGAGAGCAGACTCAAACATGTAGCCGGAT